>DAIRUD010000069.1:0-8832 GCA_036803565.1 Synergistaceae bacterium
CGCCTCGCTTGCGCGGGAAACTCGGGAATGCTTGTCATGGTGCCGTGCTCGGTTGGCCTCAGAGGCGCAACGAGGGGTATAATACCGTGCTTTCGCGTTTCGGTCAAGCACTTTTGGCGACTTTTCATTTTTTTTGCTCAAAGGCCCGATTCTCCTGGAGGATCCGTGCAGGGCAGGTTGAAAAGCGAGGAGGTCCCGGCGCTCCTTAAAGTGCGGCTTCGATCTTCTGCAGGATTTTCTGCGCCTCGGCGAACTTGTACTTCGTGAGGAGTTCCCGCGCCTCTTCGTAGAGGACCGCGCAGCTTTCCGGCCAAACGTAATCCTTGCCCTCCGCCAGCAATTGGCGGCAGGGTACGGGCTTCCGCGTTCCGGCGGCCTGATGCAGCTTTTGCGTAAACGTGCGCAAGCGCTCTCGATCCGTCGTGCCGGAATGCTGCGGCTCCGTGGGGAGGGCTGATTCGTCCTCGGGGAGCGCGCGCAGCTCCGTCAACACGTCGTCGATCCGCTCGATCAGGAGGTCCACAAGGGTGTCCGTTTCGCTCTCGTGAAAGCGAAACGCGTGCTCGATATCGCGCGCCCGCTCGCGCGCTTCCTCCGCACCCAGGTTGCCGAGCAGGCCGACCAGCGTGTGTGCGAGGGCCTCCGCAGCGGCCGCATCCCCCTTCTCCATCGCCGCGCGGAGATCCTCCACGTAAACCGGGAGCTCCCTTTTCAGGCGCTTCATGATCTTCAGGTAGAGCGTCTCGTTGCCGCCGACCCGCTCCAGCCCGAGAGACGTGTTCACATGCCGGAGGCCCAGCGGGATTTTCGAGGTGGACGGTTGGTTGGATTGGCGCGGCGCTCTTCGCAGCGCGTCGTCCGCGGTCTGCTCCACGCCGCCGGAGAGCCATTTGGCGATGCAGGCGAAAAGTTCCCTGGGTTCGATCGGTTTGGAGATATGATCGTTCATCCCCGCCTCCAGGCTCTTTTCCCGGTCCTGCAACATGGCGTGCGCGGTCATCGCGACGATGGGCAGGTCGCGAAAGCGTTCGTCGCCGCGCAGGTGTCGCACCGCGGTGATGCCGTCCATTTCCGGCATCTGGATGTCCATCAGGACGAGGTCGTAACGGTTTTGCGGATTGCCGATCATCTCGATGGCCTCTTTGCCGTTATTGGCCACTTCGACGGCGAGGCCCGCCTTTTCCAGTAGCTCCAGCGCGATCATTTGATTCAGCTCGTTGTCCTCCACCAAGAGGATGCGCGATCCCGCGTGTTTCTCGAGCAGGTCGTAGACGGCCTCCGGGTTGCGCGGAGCCAGATGGACGGAGGCTTTTTGGTCGAAGGACTCCAGGATGGCGTCGTACAGCACGGAGGCGGTCAACGGTTTATGCAGAATGGCCGCGATCTCGTCCTTCTGTTGCGACTCCCGCAGGTCCAGGTTCGACGCGCCCGTGACCATGATCATGACGGGCGGCGTCTGGGCCTTGAGGAGTTCGTGAATCATGTGCGCCGTTTTCAGACCGTCCATTCCCGGCATTTTCCAATCCAGCAGAACGATGTCGAAGAGGCCGGTCTGCAGGGAATCCTGGATGATGCGGAGCGCCTCGCTCCCCGACGTCGCCGTCTCCACGTAGTCGCAGCCCAATGTGTGCACGAGGTTGCGCAGTGCCTGCAATGTCGTGATGTTATCGTCCACGATGAGCACGCGGGTGTCCTTGATGTTGTCCGCCCAACGCCCGTTCCGCTCGGGCAGGGCGACTTTTTCGAAATGGGCGGTGAAATGGAAGACCGATCCCTTGCCGGGATCGCTTTCGCACCAGATCCGCCCGCCCATCAGCTCCACGAGGTTTTTACAGAGCGCGAGCCCGAGGCCCGTGCCGCCGTACCGCCTCGTCGTGGACGTATCCGCCTGGGTGAAGGGCGTGAAGAGCTTCGCGACCTGGTTTTGCTCCATACCGATGCCCGTGTCCGCCATGGAGAAGTGCAGCACGATATCGTCGTCGGCCTCCTCCTTGACGAAGATGGACAACTTCACCGTGCCTTTATGC
This sequence comes from Synergistaceae bacterium, assembly GCA_036803565.1. GTDB lineage: Bacteria > Synergistota > Synergistia > Synergistales > Synergistaceae > DAIRUD01. The sequence continues at coordinate 2,028 of DAIRUD010000069.1, forward strand.
GTAAACTTGATGGCGTTGGTGGCCAGGTTTGTGAGGATCTGGTTCAGGCGCAGGGCGTCCCCCTTGAGGATCTTCGGCACGCCGCGGCCCATATCGATGACGAGTTCGAGGCCTTTTTCCACGGCCCGGTTTTCCACCAGGTCCGTCACGCCGCGCAGGACTTCCTCGAGGTAGAACATGGCCGACTCGATCTCCAGCTTGCCGGCCTCGATCTTGGAGAAATCGAGGATGTCGTTGATGATGCGCAGCAACGCGCGTGCGGCGTAGTCGACGCGCTCGACGTGGTTTCTCTGATAGGGTGTGAGGTCCGTTTCCAGGACCAGATGGGACATGCCGATAATGGCGTTCATCGGCGTGCGGATCTCGTGGCTCATATTGGCCAAAAATTCGCTCTTCGCGTTGTTGGCCTTGCTCGCCTGTTCAGCCAATTCGCGTGCGACGCGCGCCGTCCGTTCGAGTTCGGCGTTCGTCTTCTCCAGCTCCTCCTTGGCACGTTTGAGCTCCGCGTTCATCTCCCGCATTTCCGTCGTGTCGACGCTGTTGCCGTAGATGCGGGAGGGGCGTCCGTCACCGTCGAAGACGTACTTGCACGAGGAGTTGATCCAGCGTTCCGCGCCGTTCTTGCAACGCGCGATCTGTTCGTCGTTGCGCACGATCGCCTCGGTTGCGGAGAGAAACGTCTTTTCCGGTTCCCGGAAGTCGGGATAGAGGAAGCGCGCGTCTTTGCCGACCAGCTCGTCGGGGCCGTAGCCCGTCAACTCGATGGAGCGCTCCGAGACGTAGGAGAAACGGCCCTCCTCGTCCATCGTCCAGAGCATCTCGCCGGTGGCTTCCTCGACCATGCGGAAGCGGTTTTCCGACTCGTGCAGCGCGTCGTTGATGCGGCGGTTGTGGATCGCCGTGCCGACGAGGGTGCCCGCCGCCCGGAGGATGTTTTCCTCCGGTTCCGACCACGTGCGTTCGTTGTGGCAGTCGTCGAAGCCGATGAAGCCCCATACCGTTCCGTGGAAGATGATCGGGGCGACGAGGATGGAGATGATGCCCTGCGGAGAGAGCTGGTCCTGTTCGAGTTGGGGCATGTCGCGGACGAGGCTGTTCACGCACTTCCCGGACAGAAACGTGTCGATCCACGTCGGAATCGCCTCGCTCACCGGCCGGTTCACGCAGATGTCCAGATCCTGCTGCGGGTCTGCGCCCTGCGACCATTCGTACAGCTGCGTCGTGTATAGCTCATCGTCGTTTTCGTAGGGGCTTGGGTGGATGCTCCACACGTAGACCCGGTCGGCGCCGGTCGCTTCTCCGAGGATGCCGAGGACGCGGTTCAGCGCCTCGCCGAAGTCGTCGGCGTCGGAAAGGAGGATCTGTGCCGCCTTGCTCGTGCTCTGCAGGAGGTGGTCGCGCGCTTCCAAACGTGCCGCGATATCCTTCAGGTCCTGCGCCCCGCCGTTTTCCGGGAGCGCAGGACCGATGGAGGCGGGTTCGTTCATTTCAGAATCTTCCCCTTGTACAGAACCGAACGGACGGCGGGATCAAGGCGGTCCGCCCTGCCGAATCCTTCGGGTGCGCCGATGACCAATTCATCGGCGATAAACCGGAACCCTTCGCACAGTTCGTCGAAAGCGGCAGCCACGTCGGGGTCGAAGTGCGTGCCGGCCTGGCTGAGGATGAAGGCGACGGCTTCCTCGTGGGGCATGGGTTCTTTGTACACGCGCGGGCTGATCATGGCGTCGTACACGTCGGCGACCGCCATCAGGCGTCCGTAGATGGGGATGTCGTCCCCTTTGAGGCCGCGCGGGTACCCCGAGCCGTCCCATTTCTCGTGGTGCGACCAGGCGATGATGTCGGCGAGTTTCAAGAACTCGTTGCCGGGCAGCCGCCGGGAAAGTTTCTGCAGCGTCTCGTGTCCGTAGGTCGTGTGCTTCTTGACCTCCTCGAACTCGTCCAGGGTCAATCGCCCCGGCTTGAGGAGGATGTGGTCGGGGACGCCGACCTTGCCGATATCGTGCAGCGTCGCGGCCGTGCCCAGGTCGTCCGGGTCCAGCTCGCTGAGGACGCTCCCGTATTTCGGATGGTCGCTCAGCTTGGCGGCGAGCAGCTGGACGTAATAGCGGGTGCGCATGACGTGATCGCCGGTCTCCTGGTCGCGCGTCTCGGCGAGGCTCGCCATGGCCTCGATGATGACGCCCTGCGTCACCGCCAGTTCCTGCGTGCGCTCCCGCACTTTGATCTCCAGGAGCTTGTTCTGCTCCTTGAGCGCTTTCTTCGCGTGCAATAGCGACAGATGGACGTCCAGGCGGGCCTGCACCTCGAGGATCGCGAACGGCTTGACCATGTAGTCGACCGCGCCGAGCTCGAAACCGCGCGCCTTGTCGTTGATGTCCGTCATCGCCGTGAGGAAGATCACGGGGATGTCGGCCGTCCGCGGGTTCGCCTTCAGCTGAATGCAGACGTCGTAGCCGCTCATTCCCGGCATGACGACGTCGAGCAGGATGATGTCCGGCGGGTTGTCCTCGACGATGGCCAACGCGGACTCGCCGTCCAGCGCCGCGCTGATGTCGTAGCGGTCGCCCAGGGCGTCGACCAGGATGTCGATGTTGAGATCGGTATCGTCGACGATCAATACGGAACTTCTGGGTTCCTGTGTCTCCATTTTCTACTCCTTGCGTTTCCCATCGGCCGAATGTTGTCTCGACCACTCGAACATGGCTACGGCGAGCGCGATGGACGCGTTCAAACTGCCCGCACCGCCGCGGATGGGGATGCGGAGGGTCTCGTCGCAGGCGTCCCGCGTCGTAGCCGTCAAACCTTTTCCCTCGCCTCCGACGACGAACAGGCAACGCGCCGGAAGCGGTGAATCATATATGGTGCGTTCGGCGTTTCCGTCCAGGCCGACCGTCCAGAGGCCCGCCTCCTGGAGGTCGCGCACGGCGTTTGCCGTATTGCCTACCGCCGCGATGGGCAACCGCAAGGATGCTCCGGCGCTCGTCTTCGCAACCGTCCCGGTGGGCAGGGAACTCCTGCGGACCGGCAGCGCCAGAAAGGATGCGGACGCGGCCTCCGCGCTGCGAATCATCGCCCCCACGTTGTGGGGATCCTGCACGTGGTCCAGCAAAACGGCCAGCGCCGGACCGGGCGGGGACGGCATACGCTCCGCGCACTCCGGCAACCGCATCAGCTCCACCGGTGCGATCGTGGCGACGACGCCCTGATGATTCTCGTTTACAAGTATAGCATCAAGCGCGCGGGTTTCAACAAACGCATACGGAACCTGCGCGCTGCGGCAGAGGCCGACCAAGCGGTCGACGGTTGCGCGCTGCGCCGTCTTGGCGATCTGGACTTTGAGGCAACGCGCCGGGGCGTCCTGCAGAAGGGCGACGACCGGGTTGCGCCCCCAGCAGTAATCGGATGTCGGCGCGCGTTGCTCCGCCGGCAGGGCCTTCTCGGTATTTCGGCGGGTTTTTCGCACGCGTTCCGTCGGCTCCCGCATCATTGTTTTCGGCCCCCTTTCTCCATTCCCAATTCTTCGATGTACTCGCGCAGGTATACGCTGGTAAAGCCCTTGCCGGACTTCGCAACCTGCTCGGGCGTTCCCTTCGCCACCAGTCGTCCGCCGCGGACGCCCCCCTCCGGCCCGAGGTCGATCAAATAATCGGAGGAGAGGAGAACGTCGAGGTTGTGTTCGATCAACAGGATCGAGTTCCCCTGCTCCACGAGCTTGTGCAGCAGTAACAACAGCTTCTTCACGTCGGTGTAGTGCAGCCCGGTCGTCGGTTCGTCCAGGAGGTAGAGGACGTTCCCGCGGAACTTCTTGCCCAGCTCGGTCGCCAGCTTGACGCGTTGCGCCTCGCCGCCGGAGAGGGTCGTCGCCGGCTGCCCCAGCTTGATGTAACCAAGCCCCGCCTCCTGGATCACGGCGAGCTTCGTCCGGATCTTGGGCAGGTCCTTGAAATGCTCCACGGCCTCGTCGACGGTGAGTTCGAGCACGTCGGCGATGGAGAGGCCCTTGTGGGTCACCTCGAGCGTTTCGCGGTTGTAGCGCTTGCCGCGGCAGACGTCGCAAGTGACGTAGACGTCCGGCAGAAAGAGCATAGAGACCTTGAGCACGCCGTCCCCGGAGCACGCCTCGCAGCGCCCGCCCTTGACGTTGAAGCTGAAGCGTCCCGGCGTGTAGCCGCGCAGCTTCGACTCGGGGAGCTGCGCGTAGAACTCCCGAATCGGCGTAAAGACGCCGGTGTAGGTGGCCGGGTTGGAGCGCGGCGTGCGGCCGATCGGGCTCTGGTCGACGAGGACGACGTTGCGCAGCCCCTCCGCCCCCTCGATCTTGCCGAACTTGCCGGGCCGGTCCCGATACTCCTTGTCCAGGTGCATGCGCAGCCCCTTGTAGAGGATCTCGTAGAGGAACGTGCTCTTTCCCGATCCGGAGAGGCCGCACAGCGAGGCGAGCACGCCCCGGGGGATGGAGACGTCGATATCCTTGAGGTTGTTCTCCCGGCAGTGCGTCACCTTCAACCAGCCGTCCGGCTTGCGCCTGCCGTCCTGGGCCTTGATGATGCCGGTGACCTCGCCGCGCAGAAAGGCGCCGGAGAGCGAGTCGGACGCCTCGATCTCGGCGGGCTCGCCCTGCGCGACGACGGTGCCGCCCTTCTCTCCCGCACCGGGGCCGAGCTCGAGGACGTAGTCGGCCGCCTTCAGGGCGTCGCGGTCGTGTTCGACGACGATGACGGTGTTGCCGAGATCGCGGATCGTAGCGAGCGTGTCCAGCAGGCGGTTGGTGTCGCGCGGATGGAGGCCGATGGTCGGCTCGTCGAGGACGTAGAGAACGCCGGAGAGCTTCGATCCGATCTGGGTCGCCAGGCGGATGCGCTGGCTCTCCCCGCCGGAGAGCGTCTCCGCGCGGCGGTCGAGGGAGAGGTAGCCCGCGCCGACGTCGGCCAAAAAGGAGAGGCGCTTTTGCACCTCGGTGAGGGCGAGGCCGACGATCTTCCGCTGGTTCTCGGTCAGGACGAGCGTGTCGAGCGTGGGCATCAGCTCCTCGACCGACATGGCGGTGAGCTGCGCGATGTCGTAACCGCCCAGCTTGACGGCCAGCGCTTCGGGCTTCAGGCGCTTGCCGCCGCAGGCCGCGCAAACGTCTTCCACGCGGTAGCGCAGCAGCTCCTCGCGGAAGTTCTCGGACTCCGTTTCGCCGAAGCGGCGGGTCAGCCAGGGGATCAACCCTTCGTAGCGGCCCTGGTACTCGTTTTCCCCGTACTTGTCGACGAAGACCAGCGTCATGCGCTCCTCCGAACCGTAGAGCATGGCCTCCCGCGCCTCCCGGGGCATGGCTTCGAAGGGCTGCGAGAGGTCCCAGCCGTGGCGGTCGGCCAAAATTTTGGCGCGGTCGATCATATATTTGTTGGTGCGCCAGGGCAGGAACGCCCCGTCGAGGATCGAGAGCTCGCCCACCACCGCCATCTCCGGTGCGAAGTGCTGGTGCACGCCGATCCCGGAGCACTCCGGGCAGGCGCCGAAGGGGTTGTTGAACGAGAAGAGGCGCGGTTCGATCTCCGGCAGACTGACCTGGCAGTCCGGACAGATATATTTCTCCGTCAGTTCCAGGTCGTCCACGCCCTCCGAGAGCAGCAGGACGAACCCCTCGGAGAGGCGGAGGGCGATCTCAACCGCCTCGGACACGCGCGATTTGCCGTCGTCCTTGACCCGCAGGCGGTCGACGACGACCTCGATGCTGTGGCGCTTCTTTCTGTCGAGCGGCACTTCCTCCTCCAGCCAGTACGTCTGGCCGTCGATGCGGGCGCGCAGGTAACCCTGCTGACGAAGCTGCTGCAGCAGGTTGCGGTACTCCCCCTTCTTGCCCCGGACGAGCGGGGAGAGGATCTCCAGCGGCTTCCCCAGATATTCGTGGAAGATCCGGTCGACGATCTCGTCGAGGCTGTAGCGCAGCACCGGCTTGCCGCAGGAGGGGCAGTGCGGCGTGCCGGCACGGCCGTACAGGAGCCGCAGGTAGTCGTAGATTTCGGTGACCGTGCCCACGGTCGAGCGGGGGTTGTGGCTCGCCCCCTTCTGTTCGATGGAGATGGCCGGGGAGAGGCCGGAGATGTCGTCGACCTCCGGCTTGTCCTGCATCCCGAGAAACTGCCTTGCGTAGGAGGAGAGCGACTCCACATACCGCCGTTGTCCCTCCGCATAGATGGTGTCGAAAGCCAGAGAGGACTTTCCCGACCCGGACGGCCCGGTCAGCACCACCAGCCTATCTTTGGGCAGTTCTACGTTTATGTTTTTTAAATTGTGCTGCCGCGCGCCGCTGATGATTATTCGTTCCGGCACCTGTGAATCCTCCCTTTTGATCCCGCATCCCGTTGATCATGTCCCGCAGCTCGGCGGCGCGCTCGAAGTCCAGCCGTTCGACCGCCTCCCACATGCGCCGCTCGAGTTCCTTTTTGTTCCACCTGGCCGTCTCCGGGGTTTCCGCGCCGTCGGCGGCGACGACGATGCCGCCGCCCTCCCGCTCCTCCATGAGCTCCGCCGGCAACAGGTCCTTGACCGCCTTGCGGATGGTCTGCGGCGTGATCCCGTGTTCCTCGTTGAATTTGATCTGCGCGCTGCGCCGCCGCATCGTCTCGCGGAGCGCCATGTCGATGCTGTCCGTCATCCGGTCCGCGTACAGGATGACCCGCCCCGCCTCGTTCCGCGCCGCCCGGCCGATCATCTGGATCAGCGAGCGGTAGGAGCGGAGATAGCCCTCCCGGTCGGCCTCGGTGATGGCCACCAGGGAGACCTCCGGCAGGTCGATACCCTCGCGGAGCAG
>DAIRUD010000070.1:0-8827 GCA_036803565.1 Synergistaceae bacterium
CGGTTTCTACGCCGCGCCGCGGATTTCTCCCCCGAGTTTCTTCGCAAGGCGTTTGGCGATGGTGTTTGCGGCGGCGTCGACTTCTTCGGATGTCAGGGTTTTGGTTTCGGAGCCGAGAAGGAGGCGCAGGGTCACGGATTTTTTCCCTTTTTCGATCTGCTTGCCGCGATACTCGTCGACGAAGCGCACGGATCTGACGAGGTTGTCCGGTCCCGGCTTCCCGGCGGCCGTTGCGGCGATCTCCTCCCATTTCGCCGATTCGTCGAACAGCATCGAGATGTCGTACTCGACCTGCGGATAGGCGGGGAGATGGACAAAGCGGTTCGAGCGGGAGGCGAGCGGCTCCAGTTTTTCGACGTCGATCTCGAAGAGCATGGCCGACGCCTGCTTGATGCCGCACGCCAGCGCGCTCTTTTTGGAGAGCAGCGCAAGGCTGCCGATGTGCTGGCCGCCGCAAAGGACCGTCAGCCAAACGACGTCGTCGGCCCAGTACGGCTTGGGGCCGGACTGGTCGAACGACAGCGCCTCCGTCTGGGCGTAACGGCCCATCTCCGCGAGAACGCCTTTGGCGCGGCGGAAGAGGCTCGAAACGTCCGCGATGGAGGAGACGAACGCGCCCGCGAGGTTCTTGCGGCGGAACGGTAGGCGTTCCCGTTCGTCATACGGGCTTGTGTAGTCGCGATCGAAGAAGACCTGGGACAGCTCGTAGACGGCGAACGAATCGAAGGTTCTGACGTTGTCCGCAACGGCGCGCAACAGGTTGGGCAGAAGCGACGAGCGGATGTGGCGTTCGTCCGGCGCGGGCGGGGTGGCGAGGGCGAGCATGTCCGCGCGGTCGGGGAAGAACGCGTCCAGGTAGGTCTCCTCGACCCAGGGATAGGTGAATACTTCCTGCATGCCGCAGCGGTAGGAGAGGTACTCCCGTACCCGCCGCTCCGCCTCCTCGCCGCGTTGGTTGATCGCGTGCGCGAAGGTCGTTGCGATCGGCGTCGATTCGAAATTCTCGTAACCGTACAGCCGGGCGATCTCCTCCATGATGTCGTCGGGCAGCGAGATGTCGCCCGTCGATCTCCAGGTGGGGGAGACGACGTGCAGCTTGTCTCCGTCGATGGCGACATCGAAGCCGAGGCGGCGCAGCATCGCCTCGATCGTCTCGTTGGGGAGGCGCTTGCCCATGCGTTTCGCCAGCCAGTCCAGCGAGACGTCGACGGCAGTCGGCGCGAGCGGTTTGGGGTAATTGTCCACGTAACCGGCGAGGCGCATCATGGGAAACTCGGCGGCGAACAAGGCGCATGCCAGACGGATCCCCTGGTCGACGCGCTGCGGATCGATCCCTTTTTCATAACGGATCGACGCCTCGGTCCGCAGTTCGTAGCGCTGCGCGGTTTTCCGCGTGCCGAGCGCGGAGAAATTGGCGATCTCCAGGATGACGTCGGTGGTGTCGCCCAAGATCGAGTCCTTGCCCCCGCCCATGACCCCCGCCAGCGCGACGGCCTCGGTGTCGTCGGCGATCACGAGATCCTCCTCGTTCAGGGTCAGCTCCCTGTCGTTCAACAGCGTGAGCGTTTCCCCGTCGCGAGCCCTGCGCACCGTGATGCCGCCCTCGATGTTGCCCGTGTCGAAGCCGTGCGTCGGCTGGCCGACGGCGAGCATGACGTAGTTCGTGATGTCGACGACGGCGTTGATGGGGCGCATGCCGACGCGCCAGATGCGGCTCTGGATTTCGAACGAGGCCGGTTTCGTGGAGACGTTTTCGATCTTGATCCCGGCATAGCGCGGACAGCGGTCCGGGTCGGCGATGTCGATCCGCAGGCCGCCGGACTCCGCGGGCAGCGAGACATCCGGCAGCGCCTTGAGCGGAGCGTCGTACAAAGCCGAGAGCTCGCGGGCGATGCCGTAGTGCCCCCAGAGGTCGGGCCGGTTGGTGAGGGACTTGTTGTCGATCTCCAGAATCACGTCGTCGACGCCGAGGGCGACGGCGAGGTTCGTCCCCGGAGCGGCGTCGAAGGCCGAGAGGTCGACGATGGTTGCCGGCTCCGTGAAGGGGAAGAGGTCGAAGAGGCCGATCTCCGAGGAGGCGCAGATCATGCCGTAGCTCTCGACACCGCGCAGCTTCGCGTTCTTGATCTCGACGAGGTCGCCCTCGCCGTGCCAGCGCACCATCGCGCCCGGCTGGGCGACGGCGACCTTCATGCCCGGCGACAGGTTGACGCCGCCGCAGACGATCTCCCGGATCTCCCCGCCGCCGATGTCCGTGCGGCAGACGCGCAGCTTGTCCGCGTTCGGATGCGGCAGGACTTCCTCGACGAGGCCGACGACGATCTTGTCGAATTTGTCGCGCAGGATTTCCGCGCCCTCGACTTCGACGGTGGACATCGTCAGGTCGTATGTCAGTTTCGACACATCCAGGTCGCGGGGGAGGTCGACGTAATCCTTGATCCAGTTCAGAGATACTTTCATCGCGTTCGCTCCTGTTATTTGAACTGGCCGAGGAACCGCAGGTCCGCGCTGTGAAAGAGGCGGACGTCGTCCACGCCGTAGCGCATCATGACGAGGCGGTCCAGGCCGATGTTGACGTAGAATCCGGTGAACTCCGCGGGGTCGAGACCGGCCGCTCGCAGGACGTTGGGGTGCGGCGTCCCTCCCGGCATGATCTCGATCCACCCGACGTGCTTACAGACGCTGCACCCCGCGCCGTTGCAGACGAGGCAGCCCATGTCGATCTCGAAACCCGGCTCGACGAACGGGAAGAAGCCCACGCGCATACGCACGGGGACGTCGCGCCCGAAGACCTTGTCGAGGATGCTCTTGACCATGACCTTGCCCGCGGTAAAGGGCATGTCGCGATCCACGAGCAGCGCCTCGTACTGGAAAAACGCGCGTTCGTGCCGGGCGTCGGTGGTCTCGTTGCGGTAGACGCGCCCGGGGTAGACGAAACGGTAGGGCGGCTTGTGCGTCCGCATGTAGCGCACGCTCGCCCCCGTCAGGTGCGGGCGCAGGCAGAGGCGCTCGCCGCCCCGGCCGGAGTCGTGCCCCTCGATCCAGTAGGTGTCCATGCTCTCCCGGGCGGGGTGGTCCGGGGCGAAGTTGAGGTTGTCGAACGCGTAGAGCTCGCTGGTGATCTCGTCCTCCTGGAAGATTTCGAATCCCAGCGAACGGAACGTGTCGTTCAGGTCGTAGCACATCTGCGTGATCGGATGCAACGCGCCGCCGAGCGGCGGAATTCCCGGGACGGTCAGGTCGAAATCCGGCGAGATCGCGGAGGCGGCCAGCCGCAGCGCTTCCTCCCGTTCCGCGATCAGAGCGGCCAGATGGTTTTTCAGCGCGTTGACCGTCTGCCCCATCTCCGGGCGGACCGCCGGGTCCAGCTTGGGGATCTCCTTCAGGATCTCCGAGAGCTCGCTTTTTTTGCCGATGAGCGCGGCCTTCACGTTTTGCAGGTCGGCGACCGTCGCGGACGAGGCGATTTGCGCCTCTCCCGACGCGCGCAGGGCTGCCAGTTTTTCCTTCATCTTCTCGAATCCTCCACGGTGGCGTCCTGGACGGTGATGGCGTGCAAGAGGGGGAGCAGGCGCTCCTTCTCCCCCAGCAGCCAGATCTGGTCGTCGGACAGTATTTTCGTCTTTGCGTGCGGCAGTACTTTTTTTCCGTTGCGCTCGATGAAGAGCACCGTTGCGCCGTAGGCGGCGGGGAGCGCCAAGTCCTGCAGCGTCTTTCCCAGCATCTCCGGCTGTGCCGGAACCTTGCCCGTGACGAACTTCTCGTCCTCGGAGGAGAGAAAGTCGTTCAGCCACGGCGTCTCCAATGTGTCCGCGAGGCGTCTGCCGATCTCGGTCTCCGGCGATATGACGCGGTGCGCGCCGACCATCCCCAGGATGCGCGCCTGGAGTTCGTCGTTGGCGCGGGAGATGATGTACGGGACGCCGATCTCCTTGAGGATGGCGGTGACGAGAATGCTGCCCTCCGTTTTTTCGCCGAGGCAGACCACGGCGACATCGGCGTCCTTCGCGCCCACTTTCAGGAGCGACGCCTCGTCGGTCGCGTCGAGCTGCGCGACAAACTCCAGCCGATCGGAGAGCGCGTCGACCTTCGCGCGGCTTTTGTCGGCCGCGACGACGTGCGCGCCGGCCTCGGCCAGTCGAAGGGAGAGGGCCGAGCCGAAACGCCCCAGGCCGATGATGAGATAGGTTTTTCCCCCGCCTTTTCCACGCAATGGGACGCCCCCCTTTTTGCTCATATGCCGTTCATCCGATCGGGACGTTCGTCGCCGGAAGATGTACTTCGGCCAGCCGTTCCTTCGGAACGATCGAGAAGAAGAACGTGAGGAGGCCGACCCTGCCCCAGAACATCAGCAATATTATCACCATTTTGCCCGCCGGGGAAAGGGCGGTGGTGATGCCGCGCGTGAGGCCGACGGTGCCCAGCGCCGAGACCGCTTCGAAGGCCAGCGACGCGTAGGAGAGCGGCTCGATCGCCGAAAGCGCGAGCGAGGCCGCGAAGAGCGTGAAAAGGTAGAGAAAGGCGAACGCGAGGGCGCGCCGGATGGTCGCCGGCGGGATCTGCCTGTGCCAGATGCGCACTTCTTCGTTCTGCCGGAGTTCCGTCCAGGCCGACCAGAGGAGCACGACGAACGTCGTCGTTTTCATGCCGCCGCCGGTGGAGGAGGGGGAGGCGCCGATCAGCATCAGCAGAATTGTGATCATCGACCCCTCCGCCGACCACGTCGCGTAGGGTACGGTGTCGAAACCCGCCGTGCGCGCGGTGACGCTGCCGAACAGGCCGTTCCAGAAGCGGAGCGGGGCCGGGAGGTGGGCGAAGGCCGCATCCCACTCGGTAAACGCAAGCAGGAGGCCGCCCCCCAAGGTCAGGGCCGCCGAGGAGAGCAGGACCAGCTTCGCATACGGAGAGAGAAAGGAAATTCGTTTCTTCCGGTAGTCGACCAGCTCGGCGATGACAGGAAAGCCGATTCCGCCCGCCGCGACGAGCGTCATGACGACGGCGGGCAGGAAGTACGTCCCGGCGTACCCCTCCAGGTTGTCGGAAAAGGGCGAGAACCCGGCGTTGCAAAAGGCGCTGACGGAGTGGAAGACCGCGTAATGGAGCGCGCGCCCGGCGGGAATTGCCTCGGCGAGGAACTTGAAGAAGAGGAGAAGCGCCCCCGCCGCTTCGAAGAGCAAGGTATAGGCGATGACCATGTGCAGGAGGCGGATGACGCCGCGCGGCGACTCCATGCCGAACCCTCCGGCGAGGTAGAGGCGGTCGCGGACGCGCAGGCGATGTCCGGCCAGGAGCAGGAGCGTCGTCGTCGTCGCCATGATGCCGATACCGCCGAGCTGGATCAGGACGACCATGACCAACTGCGAGGGAAGGGGCAGCGCCCGCCCGATGTCGACGGTGGACAGCCCGGTGACGCAGACGGACGAGGTGGAGAGGAAAAGGGCGTCGAGCAGGGAGATACGCTCGCCCCAGATGGCGTTGCACGCCCATAACAACAGGGTTCCTGCCAGTATCAGCGACAGGAACCCCCAGGTGATGTACGTCTCGATCTTGAGAGAGTTGTATGTTCTCACGAGCGCTCACGGCCAGACCGGTCGCCGAGGCGATGCCGGGGCGGCCGCCCGTCAGGCCGCCAGGGCCTCCCGGGCCTTGCCGACGAGCTGGGCGAAGGCCGCCGCGTCGTTGACGGCGAGCTCGGCGAGCATCTTGCGGTTGATGGCGACGTTGGCCTTTTTCAGGCCGTTCATCAGGACGCTGTACTGCATGCCGTTCGCGCGGGCCGCCGCGTTGATGCGCATGATCCACAGGCGGCGGAAATCGCGCTTCTTCCGCTTGCGGTCGTGGTACATGCGGCTCAGGGACTTCAGGTAAGCCTCCCGTGCCCGGCGGTAGACGTTCTTTTTCCTTCCCCAGTACCCCTTGGTGATGGAGAAGAGTTTTTTCAGTTTTCTTCTGCTGGCGCTGGAACCCTTTACTCGCATTTCGTCGTCACTCCTTGAAAATGCAAAATCATCAGTCCGGGTGAAAAATCGCGATTAGGCGTAGGGGATGAGCTTCTTGATCTTCGCCTCGAAGGCGGGCGTGATAATCCCCTGCTTGCGCAATCTGCGCAGGCGCCTCTGGTCCTTGTTGACGAGAATGTGGCGGCGTCCGCTCTTCTGGTAGGACACCTTTCCGGACCCCGTAACGGAAAAACGCTTTTTCGTCCCGGAGTGGCTTTTCATTTTGGGCATGCGAATCCCTCCTAGAGTATTTGTATCAGCCGTTCGATTCGGTCGTTTCCTGCTCCGCCTGCGGGGGGGCGTCGGCCTTCCGCTCCGCTTTCGGCGGCTTGGCCTTTTCCTCCTTGACGGGGGCCTGCTGCGCCGGGCTCACCATCATCCGCATGTACGAACCCTCCATGCGGGGCTCGTTCTCCACCTTGCCCAGCGGGTCGAGCGCGGCGCGCACCCGATTGAGGACCTCCCGCCCGCGGTCGAGGAAGGCCATTTCGCGGCCGCGGAAGAAGATGGAGACCTTGACGCGGTGTCCGTCCTCAAGGAAATTGCGGATGGCCTTGACCTTGAAGTCGTAGTCGTGCTGGTCGATCTTCGGGCGCATCTTGATTTCCTTCACCGTCTGGTTTTTCTGTTTTTTCCGCGCGTCCTTGTCCCGCTTTTGCTGCTGGAAGCGGAATTTCCCGTAGTCGAGGATGCGGCAGACGGGCGGTTTGCCCTGGGGTGCCACCTCGACGAGGTCCATGTCGCGCTCTTCCGCAATTTTCAGCGCCTCGGACACAGGCATGATGCCGAGTTTCGTCCCCTCATCGTCTATGACGAGAACTTCGCTCGCCCGGATCTCGGAATTCACACGCGGTTCGTCGTCCCTGTTGACGTGGGCGTTGCTAATGGCCAGCCACCTCCTGTGGTATTGAAAGAATGAAAAAAACCGGCACGCACTATGCGCCCGGCTCATGGGTTTTCGATGGTTTCCCGTGAATCGACCCGATCGCGCACGCGGGCGGGTGAGAGGCGCATCCTCTACTTGTCGCGGGCCGTATTGGCCCAACCGTGACAGTATAGCACGATTTACGCCGATTGCAATGCGTCGACGCCGTTTTGCCGGGCGAATGCCCGCGGAGGATTTTGACCGCAGGCAAGGGCGCCGCCGGGTGCGGTTGCGCCGTGCTCGTCCGGCGCTTGCGGTCGGCGATGGCGCGCGGCCGCCGGAGGGCGTCGGACGGCCGTGTTTAGAGAGCCGTGCCTCGGGTGGGGGCGAACAGCTTCGACATGTCCGCGCCCTCCAACTCGAGCAATCTCGCCTTGACGCCGATTCCTCCGGCATAGCCGGTCAGGCTGCCGCTCGCTCCCACGACCCGGTGGCAGGGAATGATGATGGAAATCGGGTTGTGTCCGACCGCGCCACCGACCGCCTGGGCGGACATGCTCGGTCTGTCCGTCGCGTCCGCCATCGCCTTGGCGATACTGCCATAGGTGACGTACCGGCCATAGGGGATTTTACACAAAATATCCCATACCGCCCGGCGGAACGTTGTGCCGATGGGTGCCAGCGGCACGTCCGATACGGCGGGATTCTCCCCGGCAAAATACCTGTCGAGCCACCGTTTCGCGGCGGCGAAAACGGGTGCATCGTCTTTGGGGGACATCGCGCCTTTCAGCGCGCCGCCATGGTATTTTTGCCCCTCGATCCATAAGCCGACGAGGTGGTCGTCGGCGCAGGCCAGGGTGATCGAACCGACCGGCGACGGATATTTCGTCGAGTAGTACATCTTACCCCTCCATCTCTTTCCGTCTACAAAGAATTCCATAGGTTGACCGTCGCATAACTGCGCCAGGGCCGCCACGCATCCGCCATCGCGAGGAGTTCTTTCGGTTGGCTGGCTGCGAGCGCGCGTTTCACGCCGATATCCGTCGCGAGAAACGCGTCGGGCCAGCCCATCGCGCGCATGGCGATATATTGTGCCGTCCATTGCCCGATGCCCGGAAGGTTCCGCAATTTTTCCATTTCCACTTCCGGTTGTGCGGAAAGGCCGAAATCGACGGTCTCTTGTACGAACGCCTCGGCGAGCGCCAGGATCGTTTTCGCCCGCGTGCCGATGACGCCCAACGGGCCCAGATGGTCGCCGATCGGGCCGCGCAGGGCGACGATGGCGGCGGGTGCCGGGAAAACGTGCGTCAGTTCCTCCACGCCGGTAGGGAGCGGCGTGCCGTAACTCCCTGCGACTCTCGCGGCCAGGGTGCTTGCCGCTTTTACCGTGATTTGCTGTCCCAGAACCGCCCGCACCGACATCTCGAAAGGATCGAAGCAGCCGGGCAGGCGCGTGCCCAAAACGCAGAGGCCGGGGCGGATGTCGTTCATCGCGGCAAGTACCTCGTAAACCGCATGCGGGTCGCAATGCAGGTCGAACAGGTGGCGGACGCGAAACAACACCTGCGGCAACACGGGCAATAACGACGAGGAGACCGTAACGCTCAGGACATTCTTCCGCGCCTCGTTGCGCACCCGTATCCAGCCGAATCGATCCCCCCGCTCGCCGTCGGGCAGGCGGACGGTGCGGGCGTATTCGTCGTTTTGCACGAGCTCGACGCCGGTGATCGCGCGCGCCGCAAGAAAACCGAGCATCTGCCGCCACGGGTAGGGCGGGCGGTAACCCAACGCGACGGTGATGCCGCTGCCGCTTTTCCCCCCTTCCGCCGTCTCCCGGCGCAAAGCCGTCGGCGAGAGCCTGTATTGTTTTCTGAACAAATCGTTAAACCGCCGCAGGCTGCCGAAACCGGCCGCCATGGCCACATCTGTCACCGGAAGGGCTGTGTCGGTAAGCAGGTTTTTG
>DAIRUD010000071.1:0-8789 GCA_036803565.1 Synergistaceae bacterium
CCTTGCCGATGATTTTCTTGGGCTGAAACTGGTCCACGGCCACCTGCAGGGCTTCCAGGGCGCGCAAAACTTCGTTGCGCTTGAGGAACCCCCGGGCGCGGGAGCGCGCTCCGTGCGGATCGCCTCTTTTTTCATCCGAGCTTCCGCCTACGCGCCGCGCATGTCGGCGATAGCCGCCGCCAGTCGCCGCGCGCCCTCCTCCAGCTCCTCCGGCTGGGCGAAGGTGAAACAGGTGCGGATGCAGTCCTCGCCTCCGCCGTTGGCGAAAAATGCCGGACCGTTGACGAAGGCGACCCCCCGCTCGACGCTCTTCATAAACAGCTCCTTGGCGTCGACGCCGGGGATGCGCACCCAGAAGAAGAAACCGCCCTGCGGGATGGCGTACTCCGCATCCTGCGGCAGATGCTTCGCGAACGCCTCCGCCATGGCGTTGCGCTTTTTCGTGTAGTGGGCGATGATCTTCGGCAAAAACGCATCCATGTGCCCGTCGATGCAATACTGCGCCACGAGGGCCTGCGCCACGACGCTGGTGCACATGTCGACACCCTGCTTGACGAGCACCATCTTGCGGATGATCTCCGCGGGGCCGACGATCCAACCGACGCGCGCGCCCGGCGCGAGGATTTTGGAGAACGAGCACGCGTAGATCACGCGCCCGCTCTTGTCCATCGAATAGATCGTGGGCTCGTGCTCGCCGTCGTACCGCAGATGCCCGTAGGGGTCGTCCTCGAAGATCAACAGGTCGTACTCGTCCGCGATCTCCAGCAGCCGCTTCCTGCGCGCGCCGCTCAGCGTCGCGCCCGACGGATTCTGGAAGTTGACGATGGTGTATACGAACTTGATTTTTTTCCCTTCCGCCCGCGCTTTTTCGACGGCCTCGGGGATTTTTTCGACATCAAGCCCGTCGGCGTCGCACGGGACATTGTAGAAAGTGGCGAAGTGGTTGCGCATCGTGTGTAGCGCACCGGGGTAGGTCGGGTCCTCGACGAGGATGGCGTCGCCGGGATTGATCAGCACGTCGCAGAGCAAATCCATGCCCTGTTGCGAGCCGGACGTCACCAACAGTTCGTTCGGCTCCGCGACCCGCCCCATGCGGGGAGCCATCCAGTTGGCGATAAAGGTCTTCAGCGGTTCGTAACCGTCGGTCGCGCCGTACTGCAACACATCCATCCCGTGGCGCCCCAGCACGACGGAGCCCCCCGCGAACTCCGCCACCGGAAAGATGTACGGATCGGGATTCCCTCCGGCGAATGAAATCATGCCCGGCTTCTTGATGTACGGCATCAACTCCCTGATCGGCGACGGCTGAATCGCCTTCGCCATATCCGAATACATCGCTTCCCAATTGACCTGACTCATATGAGAACCCCTCCCGGTATGATGATCAACGCCGCTCGCGAAAACGACGTTCGGTAAACGAAATACAAACGGTGTGCGGATATTTTACCCTGCGGACCCGATCGGCAGAAGACGCTTTTTACGGTTTCTCCTTGCGGCGCATCGCGACGTAGGCCTCTTGAACCACCTGGTCCACGGAACCGATCTCGTCGCCGATGAAATGGACGGACACATCGAGCAGGCGCGCCGCCGCAAGCTCGACGCATTCGACGGAGGCCAGCTTGCGCATATTCTCCCCGATGCGCACGGTAGCGGCATGGGAACCGCTCTGTGCCGTCTCCGGCAGAAAAAGGAGCATTTCGTCCTCTTTCATCCGATAAGCCGTATCGCAAGCCCGCACGGAGATGGACAGCATCTGCCCGAATGCGGCGACGGCTACTCGTTTCGCCTCCTCGCTCGGCACGACGACCTCCACCGCGTCGAAGACGAGGCGGAACAAAACCACCGCCAATCTTTTATTGTAGCGCTTGCATGCCTGCACATCCGCATTGGCTTTATATTTCATGTATTGCGGGGTGAAAAGCCCCGTCTCCGGGTCGAGAATGCCGCCGCTTTCCGCGATCGGGTTTTCGCTTGCCGCATGCACCGCCGGGGAGAGCATGAAAAGCGCTTGCTTGCCTTTCGTCGTACGATGCTGCACCCACTCCGCATCCGCGTAACGGAAGGTCGCGTTCTCCTCATGCGGCGGCAGGAGCGTGGAAAAATCCGCCCCGATCATTTTCTCGGCATTCTTGCCCAACATCGCCGCCAGCGGCTCGTTCGCGGCGATTACCCGTTCGATGCCGTTGTCGTCGTATTCCAGAAACGCGGTCGGGAATTTCATCGCGGAGAGCAGGCTTCGCAACTCGCCCTTGTCCGCGCTCGCCGGGAACAATTCCGGCTGCGCCTTGGCGAATCGCTTTACGGGAGCGGGCGCCAAAAGCGTCAGCGCGGTAGCGGCTCCGGCCAGCAACAGCCCGGTTCCAAGCCAGCCGGGAGCGTCGCCCGCATGCATCCCGTAGGACAGAAAAAGGCACGACAAACCGTTTGCCATCAGGGAAGCCGCCTGTGCTCCCTTGCGGATCGCCCGCTTCTTCAGCGTCAAGTAAGCCAGACAAAGCGCGACGTAAGCGAAAACCTGCGAGACCGTGAGCGGGATCGAAAGCGGCTCCGCACCGCCCCGGCCCATAAACATGCCCCAAAGGAGAAAAAACGGCAGCAGGACGGGCGGAAAGGCCAGAAAACCGATCCAGTCCTGACCATGCCCGTTTTCGCTCCGCTTTTCCGACGTCTTGCCGGATATCGCCCGATCGCCCATCCGAACAGCCCCTACGTGCGTATATATAATGCAGGATTACGATTCCATCCTGTGTAATAACACTTTCCCCGATTCCTGTCAATCGAACGCACAGGCGGCAAAACGCCATCCACCTATTGACGCGCGGCTCGGGCCTGATATAATAACATGCTGTTACAGGCCAGTGTAGCTCAGTTGGTAGAGCAGCGCACTCGTAATGCGCAGGTCTGCGGTTCGAGTCCGCACACTGGCTCCAGAGATAGCAAGGCTTCGGGGGAAATCTCTCGAAGCCTTTTTCTTACCTGAAAATGATGGAATCCGTTTATCGCCCTCTTCTTCGACTACATCTCCAACCGCTGCATCGTCATGTTCCCCAGATCGAACCAATGCAGGACGCCGTGCTTCACGTCGGCGATGCCGGTCAGGACCTCCACGGCGAGGGCGGCCTGCAAAGCGGCGGTAAAGGCGGGGGTGAAGGGCGGGTTGCCGGTGGAGATTTCCACGCCGCGGTCCGGCACGTCCTCCGCCTCCCAGGGCGTCCGGTCCTCGGGCAGGAACACCCCCGCCTGCGCCCACATGCCGCCGATCGCGCCATGGACGAAGGGGATGGACGCCTTGCGGCAGTAGTCGCTGACGATTTTGCGCGTTTTGTTGTTGTCCAGCCCGTCGAGCACGATATCCGCACCCATCAGCAGAGAGTGCGCGTCGCCCTCGTCCTCGAGGAAAACGGCCGCCACGTCGACATCCAACGCCATGTTGACGGCACGGACACGCTCGAAGGCGGCCTCGGCCTTGTTGCGGCCGATATCCTCCTCCCGGCAGAGAAGTTGGCGATTCAAGTTGTTCTCCGAGAATTCGTCGCCGTCGACCAGGATCAACCTGCCGACGCCGACGCGCGCCAGCAGTTCCGCGAGCAATCCGCCCAGCCCGCCGAGGCCGACCACAGCGGCTCGGGACTCCAAAAGCTTCCGTTGCCCGGCGAGCCCGATCGTCCCCAGGTTGCGCTCATAGCGGGCGGGACAAACGCCGCTGGCCAGCGCGGCGATCTCGGCCTCCGCCGGCGTCATGCCGAACGACCGCCCCAGCGCGCGGCAGGCGGCGACCGGCACGACGAGATAGTTCCCGTCGAGCGGCTTGTGCGCCTCGGCGCGGATCAGCACACCGAAGGCGGACGAGGGCTCCCCCGGCGCGACGTTTCCGGGGCCGCCCATCAACGTGCGGCCGGGCGAAGGATTCGCCGGACCAGCTCGCCTCGTTCGCCAAACGTCACGGGCTCCGGCTTGCCGAAGATCTCCACGTTTTCCTTCGTCCGCAATTCGGGCAGCAACGCGACGGTCGCGTAACACTCGTCCAGGTGCAGCGTATTGGGAATCTGGATCATGCGCAGTTCGTGCACCGGCTTGGTCCCGAGGCTGCGGATCATCAGCTCGATCGCCTCCTGCTCCGTGTCCATAAACACCGGCGTGGCGCCCCGCATCAAAAACCCCGTCGTCTCGCAGTTCAGATACGTCGCCTTGCGGTCGATCTTGTCCACAAGCTTTTTCGTCGTGACGTCCATCAGACCGATGCCGTTGGCATTGCCGTGCGACTCCTCGGACAGGTCCAACACCGCGATCTTTTGGATCGCCGGAGCTTCCGGCTCCGGCACGCCCTCGATGCGCAGCCTGCCGATCACGTTCGTGTCCACGCCCGTCCCGCTGTAGTTCTTGCCCATCTCCTCGATCACCAGCGCATCGAGCTTCGCGGTCGGCAGGGAGGGGAGGAGGGAGCGGGCGTAGTCGAGGATCTCCGGTTCCTCCTTGCGAAACGCGGACGCGGGGACGCCGCGGATCATCGCCGTCTCCTCGTAGGCGTTCTCGACGATCGCAAAACCGGCGATCACCGGCATTTTATCGAGGATGACGTCGCCGACCCCCAACAGCAGATCGGCCAGACGCGCGCTCCCCTCTCCGTGGAACTGCGCGGCGCCCTTCGGCCCGCCCAGGCCCACGACGAGCATCTTATACAGGCCGCTTTCCACGACGCCGTGAAAAGCGGTGTGCACCTTGACGCGGTTGACGGGGAGGATGGCGTCGACGGCCATCGCCGTCTCCAGGATATAGGCTTTGAGGCCGTCCGCGGTCGCGCCGATTTCCAGGCTCTTGGCGCACGCCTCCACCGGGGCGTCGAGCGCGGACGAGGTGATGCCGAGACTCCGCAGCACGGCCAGCTGCCCCTCCTCCGTCCCTCCCCCGTGGCTGCCCATGGCCGCGAGAAGAATGGGTTCGCCGCCGTTCGCACGCACCAACCCCACCAGCGCCCGCAGGATCGGCAGGATGTCCGCGATTCCCCGGCTGCCGACCGTGATGCCGACGCGCTTCCCGGAAACGCGTTTTCCCAACCCCAGTCTCGCGAACTCCGACGCCGTCTCGGCGGGAACGTCCAACACTTTCGGCCGCTCGAAAACCTGCCGGACGCGTACGATTCTCGGCATTTCCATCTGCATCGCCCTTCCCCCCACATCCGATTTCTCCGCATACTTATACCGCATACCGAATCCCCAACGCAACCTCTTTTTCAATTCACCACTTGAATATATCAATGTAAACGGTATAATGTCGCAACACGAGGAGGTGACATCCGCACGACGCTTTCTCCGCACCTGTGCCGCAATTGCGCACATTCACAACTTTCGTTTTCATTCGACCGCATCATTCATTTTATCAGACAATTTTGAAGGGGTTATGCATTTATGGAGACTCTGGTTCGATTGAACGGCACCATCAACGGTTTCGTCTGGGGACCCGTCATGCTCTGTTTTTTCGTCGGCACGGGCGTTTATCTCACCCTGGCGCTCGGCCTTCCCCAGATCCGCTATTTCCTCCTCTCCTGGAAAGAGGTATTGGGAAGACGGGGGCGGTCCGGCGAGGCGAGCGATCGATCCATCTCCTCCTTCGCGGCCATGGCCACCGCGATGGCCGCGACGGTGGGCACCGGCAACATCGCCGGAGTCGCGACGGCCCTGCATCTCGGGGGCCCCGGCGCGATGGTGTGGATGCTCTTCTCCGCGTTTTTCGGCATGTGCACGAAGTTCAGCGAAGTCGTCCTCGCCGTCCATTTCCGAAAAAAGGACGGGCACGGCGACTGGCGCGGCGGCACGATGTACATCCTGGAGCACGGCGCCGGGCAGAAATGGCTGGCCGTCACCTTCGCCGTCTTCACGATTCTCGCTTCCTTCGGCATCGGTTCCGCCGTGCAGGCGAACTCCGCGGCGGAGGGCCTGTATATGGGCTTTCACCTCAATCCCCTGATCTGCGGCGTCGTCCTCGCGATTCTCGTGGGCCTGGTCATCATCGGCGGCCTCAAGAGCCTGGCGACCGTGACGACCTATCTCGTGCCGTTCATGTCCATCTTCTACATCATCGGCTCCCTCGTCGTCATCTTCACCAACTTTTCCGCGGTACCCGCAGCGATCGCCTCGGCGTTCCGCTATGCCTTCAGCGATCCGATGGCGATGCCGGGCGCGCTCGCCGGCTGGACGGTAAAACAGGCGGTGAGCAAGGGCATCGCGCGCGGCGTCTTCTCCAACGAGGCCGGACTCGGCTCCGCGCCCATGGTCCACGCGACGGCGAACGTGGAACACCCCGTACAACAGGGGCTCTACGGCATATTCGAGGTCTTCGTCGACACATTCGTCATCTGCTCCATGACGGCGCTGGTCATCCTCAGCACCGGCGTGTTGACCGGGCGTCCGGACCTGACCGGCGCGCAGCTCTCCCTTTTCGCCTTCGAGAGCGGCATGGGGGCGATCGGCAAGTACATCCTCTCCATCGGCCTCTCCCTCTTCGCCTTCACCACCATCCTCGGCTGGTACTGGTATGCGGAGACCGCCGGCACCTATCTCTTCGGCCTCCGCTTCAAACCCTTCCTCAAGGCCCTGTGGATGACGCTGATCGTCCTCGGCGCCGCGGGAGGCGAGATCTTCGGCACGACGGGCAACGAATTCCTCGGACACCTGTGGGACATGGCCGATACGCTGAACGGCCTCATGGCGATTCCCAACCTCATCGGGCTGCTGCTCCTGTCCGGCGTCCTGCGAAAACTCGTTCGGGAGTTCGACGGATTGCGGAAGGACGGAAAAATCAAATTGTAACAGCCGGGGGTACGCAAAAAAACATTTTTTCGTTGCGGAAGAAACGTTACAATCCCTCCATGTACGCGGATCGTTGCTTAAAAATTTCGGGTACGGGAGGGAATTCTATTGCAAAACGAATGGAAAATAAAGATCACACCGGGAGGCCCCTATGAGGTGACGCCCGGCATCCCAGTGGTACAGGCGTGCATCGTCGGAGACGCGGACGGCGCGGGGACGGAATGGAAAGAGGGAAAACGCTACGAGAACCCCGCCGACGGCGAGGGGTGCGCACTCTGCCGTTGCGGGCGCTCGCACAGTAAGCCGTTTTGCGACGGCACGCACGACGACGTCGATTTCAAATGCCGGGAGGTGGCGAGTCGCCGACCTTACGTCGAGGAGGCGAACGTTTACCGGGGGGGCAAGGTGGACCTTCTGGACAACGAGGCGCTCTGTGCGGTCGCGCGGTATTGCGACGTCGACCCGACGACGTGGGAGGCGGCGGAACGTTCGGACGAGCCGGGGATGTTGGAAATCGCCATCCGCAAGGCCTGCAACTGCCCATCCGGGCGCCTCACGGTGGCGCAGCGCGACGGCGCATTGGTGGAGGCGGACTTGAAACCGGAGATCAGCCCCATCGAGGACGGGCCGGAGGGTTGCCGCGGTCCGCTATGGGTCAAGGGCGGCATCCCCATCGAGAGCGCCGACGGCAGCGTCTACGAGATCCGCAACCGCGTTACGCTCTGCCGCTGCGGCGAATCCGACAATATACCCTTCTGCGACGCGTCCCACCTGGATTGCCCGCACATGAAAGGGCTGGACGAATAAGCGCGAGCGCACGCCATCGAAAAAAGCGGGACACGTTTTCACGCGTCCCGCCCGATTCTTGCCCTCCTGCGCAAAACATAACGGCATTCGTTTCGCTACCTCTTTGATTCCTCCGGCGTCCGTTATTCTATTTCTAATTCAAATGGCCTGTAATAAATAGCGAAATATGCTGTTATTACATGTGTCATAAAAATTATTATGGGTGTCATGAATTAAAAACAGAATTATTTCCTTGCGCCGCGTCGCTTGAAAATGGAAAGCGCAGCGAACAGAAACACGGCGAAGGTCGGAGCTGTGCCCGTCTCACAACCGCCCTCGCCCGTTTGCGCCGGAGCGCCGCGCCGCATGGCGTCCACGGAGAGGACCGGAGCGAGGTTCTCGAACTCCTGTACGACCTGCTTGCCGTCCAGCCGATAGGAAACGGCGTCCACCCTTGCCGCGCGGGCGGCCCCCTCGCTCTCCGCCCAGCCCTCGGTCACGAGATACAGCTGGGTATCCGCGAAATCCGCAGGGAAGGCATTCACCGGGTTGCCCTGCGCGTCTCCGACCCACTCGGCCACCGGCGTGAGGCCCGTGAAGCTCGTCGAGGGCTCCTCG
The DNA here is from genome assembly GCA_036803565.1 of Synergistaceae bacterium. Classification (GTDB taxonomy): domain Bacteria; phylum Synergistota; class Synergistia; order Synergistales; family Synergistaceae; genus DAIRUD01. Next base: position 8,211 of record DAIRUD010000071.1, read on the forward strand.
GGGAAACCGGCGAGCACCCGGCCGTAAACGCGCACCCAAACGCGATCCGCGCTGTTCTGCCCGATAATCGTGGCATGCCAATCGGAGGGGTTCGGAGAAAATGCGACTCCCACCGCGTTACCGCGGGCATATGCGGCTCCCGCCCCGATGGACAACAATAGAATTACGAGGATGGTCCATGAAAGCTTTTTCATCTTTACCGCCTCCTCATAAAAACGCCCGTCTCGGCCGACCGCACTTTGCTATCAACACACTATCATATTTATATTATCACATCGCGATCGGAAATCGATCCTGGAAAATGCGGGCGCGGCATACATCATTTATGTCCCAACATCTTGCGCACGCTTTCGTAATACGGCGCGAGCGCATCGCGGAAGGACACGTCGCCCCGCCAGAAGGGAAAGTCGAAAATCGCGGCCGGCGCAGGTTCCTCGCCGGCGCGCGGCGCGGGCGTTCTCTCCGGCGGGAACGGCCTGCCGTAAAACGTGCGGTCGAGCACGAGAGGAGGAACCGGTGCGAACGAACGCCCACCGTGCGGAAGCCCCGCCTCCCCATCGCCGACGGTGGAATCCTCGG
>DAIRUD010000072.1:0-8727 GCA_036803565.1 Synergistaceae bacterium
CATGACGACGTTTTTCTTCTTGCAGGTGTAGCTGAGCGTGACGGCGTTCTGCGCCCCGGTCCGCAGGTCGGTGAGGTATCCGGCCTCGATGACGCCCAGGTAGTCGCCGTTGTGCGGGTCGACCATGAACTGCAGGGCGGTCATGTAGGGGAGCCCCTTCGTGGGGTTGTCCAGCCAGCCCCCGCCCCACTTCAGGCCGCACATGTCGACCCAGCCGACGTAGGCGGGCATGGCGTTGATGTCCGCGTTGTATTTCGGGAAGTCGTTGCCGATGCCCATGTCCAGGCAAAGTTTCGTGGGGTTGACGACCCGGCCTTCGCCGATGTCTCGGTACGTCCTGTCCGTGATTTCGATGACGTCCTTCATCGTGACGAGGGACGCGATGTCCGATTTGGATAGCAGCATCGTTTCCAAGTGTTCACAGCCTCCTTTGGAGTGTAAAAATATTGATTTTGAAATGCGGCAAAGATATCACGGATTAGAAGGCGCGTCAATAATTTAATACACTTTTGTATACATTATGAAATAAAGGGCGAGGCGAGTTGAAAAAATACGCCCGGTGGGTACTTCTTCGAAGATGTTTCCGCGAAAATGTCCGGCATCTTTGACCGCGTTTATCGGCCGCTCCCCCCGCCGCCGCCTCCGCCGCCGCCGGACGAGGTCTTGCCGCCGCGGCCGCTGGTTACGGCGGCGGAATGGATCGATGTTCTCAGCCCGTTCATGCCGTCGGACAGGCCGCCGATACCGATGCCGCCGGTCCCCCGATACCATTGCGGGCGATAGTCCGCCTGCTCCAGCAGGACGGAGAACGAATCCGCCCAGGTCTCGGCGACACCCAGCGCGAAAGCATAGGGCAGAAACCGTTCGAACAGCTCCGAAGCCTGTTCGGGACCGTTTTCCGCACCGGCCGGGAACAGCGTCTCCAAGCGGTGTTTCTCCGCTGTCGCGAGATACCGCTCGAACCCGGCCACCCGGTCCGCCAGTTCCCTGCCCGCAGCGGTCCGCGCCGGCATCAACCACCCGAGGATGTGAATCGTCAGCAGCGCCGTCAGCGTACACAGCGTCAAAAATGGATCCTGTCGCAACATGACGGCGAACTGCGCGGGAATCCCGGTTGCGTAGAGCACCCCGCCGAAAGCGATCGTGAACAGGATGACGATCGTCAAGGCGGCTGCCGCTCCCCGCGTTGTGCCGGTATCCGGATGCAGCAGCTGCCGCAGGAGCTTCAGCGCGAAGATGAGCCCCCCGACGAAAATGGCGGCAAAGATGGAGAATGCGGCCAGAACGATGGCATCCCGCAGAAGGGCCGGGTTGGCCAGCCGTACCGATAGGAAGAAGGGGATCAACAGCAGCAGTCCGCCCGAGCTGAGCTTGGCGTTCCAGTTCACCAGCAGCGGGCGGTCGGCGATCAACAGTTTCTCCTTCTTGCCGCTCCCGTCGTCGACGCCGTAGAAACCCGGCAGATCGGCGATGGTCCTGCGGGTAAAGCGGGCGATCGGTGAATGGCGCACATGCCGGTCGGCGCCCAGAAAGACGTGTTGCGCCAAGCCCTCTTCGAACAGCCTGCCGAGCAGCGCCCGGTGGGGTACCGACAGCTCCGGCCCCCAATCCTGCGTCGTCTTCGATATGCGGAACACGTCCTTCTCCGGCGGCTCCAGGACCAAATAACCTCGGACGGCCAGGTCGATCAGGTCGGCGGTCAGGACTTCCGGCGTGAAGCGCAGCCGCTTGGCGTAACCGATATATCCCGGTTCGTACCCGTCGGGCGGCTCGAAGAGCGGGTAGACTGTTCCTGGTCGGGGGTCGCGTCCGTAGCGCCACCAGCAGGCGGCATGCCAAGCTACAATCGCCAGCGTCGATAACGTCAGCAACGCCCTGCCCAGGCGGTTGTCCAAGGTGGGAGGCGGCGACATGGGCGCTCTCGACGGGGGCGAAGCGCTCGCGATTCGCTCCGCGTTTGCCGCCCGTACTCCCGCGTCCACGCACAACAGATGCGCCTGCCCCGTTGCGCAGGCGGCCTGGAGGGACAATACTGTTACGAACGTCCAGACGATCATGCGCAGTTTGCTCATCGCCCGCTTCCTTTCGGTTGCCTCTACGGCACATCATAGCAAATGGACGCGCTCTTTTCCGCAATGTACAGGAAGGTTTTCGCAGGAACTGATGCATCGCATTGAAGATAAGGAACACGGGGGGCAACCCGCTGTCGGGTGTAGCAGGAAGCCCGTAAGGTAAAAGGATAGAATCCGCTGCGCGAACGGGTGCTATTCTCCGGGCGGATTTGCGCTGGCTTTGATGTTTTCCAGAAGGATCAGGTTGCGGATGTGCCGGACCAGATAGATCGCGAAGGCGGCCGACACCGCCGCGCCGCAGAACCACGACGCGGGTTGGAAGCCCCAGATGCCGCGCTCGCCCCACAGATGCGCGAAGAGATAGGCGATGGGCACGCGGACCAGGATGGAGCGCGTGAGTTGCGAGATGGTGCCGAAGAGGGAGTAGCCCGTGGCGACGAAGAGGGCATTGAGGATGAATTGAGCGATGAGGAACGGGTAGGCCGCGATGGCGAAGCGGATGGCCAGCGCCGAGAGATCGGCCGCGCGCGCCGTCGGTTTGAAGAGGGCGATGAACGGGTGCGGGAAGATGAAGAGGACGGCCCCGATGGAGAACATGGCGACGCAGGAGATGATCGTCGCGGCGCGGATGCCCGCGATCATGCGCGGCAGGTCGCGCCTGCCGTAGTTGAAGGCGAGAAACGGCGTCAGCGCGGAGCAGACGCCGATGATGACGTTGAAGGAGAAGTCCTCGATGCGCAGGGCGATGGCCAGCGCCGTGACGGCGTAGTGGCCGAACGAGGCGAGGATGCGGTTGAGCCAGCCGAAGCCGAGCGCGACGGTGCCGGTGGAGAGCGTGACGGGAAAGCCGATGAGGAAGATCGGCTTCCACCAGTGCAGCAGAATGCGCCGGGGGCGCAGCAGCGGCGGCAGGGAGAGTTCGTTGGCGCGCCGCATCTTGCGGATGATGTAGGTCACGGAACAGATCCTTCCGCAGAGTGTCGCGATCGCCGCGCCCTCGATCCCCAGGCCGAGCGTGAAGATCAGCAGCGGGTCCAGCAGGCCGTTGACGACGTTGGAAATGCTCATGGCGATGAGCGGCGTGACCGTATCGCCCTTGCAGCGGAAGGCGCAGTTGGCGATGTACGTGTAGGCGACGAAGGGCGATGTGATCGGCAGCCAGAAGTTGTAGACGTAGGCGTGGCGCAGCACGTCGACGTTGCCCGAGGCGCCGAGCGTCTCGAAGAGTCCTCTCGAGAAGGCCGGGAGGAGGAAGAGAAAGGTCGGGATGCAGAGCGCGTATGCCAACGCCAGCCCGGAAAGGGCGATACGGCGCGCCGTCCGGCGTTTGTCCTGGCCCAGATGTTGCCCGACGAGCGCCGTGGTGCCGCCGCCGACGCCCTCCAGGAAGGCGAAGTAGGCGATCATGATCGGCAGGGAGAGCGACATCGCCGTCATCTGTTCCTCGCCCAGCCAGGAGACGAAGATCGAGTCGATGAGGAAGATCAGCGTGTTCAGCAGCATCATGCCGATCGCGGGCAGGGACATGCGGAGCAGCGTCCGCATGACCGGCCCGCTGCCGAGGTCCTGGGTCTTATCGGTCGCGGGTGAGGCGGGTTTCATGTCGATCGGCGGCGCAGCGGCGGCGGTCCGTTCAGAACCGCCGCCCGCGCAGCGCCTCCGAAAGCGGAACGTAGTACCGCAGCATCTCCTCGATGTCGTTGGCGCAGCAGAGGCCCCTGGGGTTCGCGGTCTTGCACTCCCTCGCCGTGCAGGCGCCCGTCGCCCCGCGGATATCCTCCAGCGTCCTCGCCCCCTCGTTGATGGCGAGGAGGATGTCCTCTTTCGTCACCCTCTCGCAATAGCAGATCAGGCCTTTTACGTGCAGGTCCTTCCAGTCCACGTGGTAGTAGCTCCTTCCTTCGCGGAGCCGGGTAACGAATCGTTTTACGGCGGAACAGGTTCTGTCGCTTTATTTCGAGACGTTTTGCCCGAGATTCCTCAATCTTCGCATTATACACGACCGCTGACGTTTTGCGGAAGTAGTTATGCAAAAGATTTTTTGTGAAGATAAGAAAGTGAAATAACGAAAATTCTGATGAAAAATGAAGGTTAAGCATATTGAAAAACGAGAAAAAGATGGCGTTGGGACGGCCTGTCGCCGCGAACGCGGTCCGTCCCTCGTGCGGGCGGGGGAACGCGCCGTCCGGCGGGATCGCGGTGTGTGCCGAGAGGTGGGGCATGTGTCGTTCCGTCGGGGGCGGCGGGGAGCATCCGTCACCCGACCGGCGGTGGGCGCGGTTGCGGGCGGCCGGGGCCGGAAGGGCGGGCGGTTGTGCGCCGGGGGGCTGTCTCAAGGCCATCTCCGCATGTCGGCTCGCCCTACAGGAGCGCGTTTCTTTCCTCTTCCCGGAGTTTTTTCCGCAGGGCGGCCGCTCCGGGAAGGGCGGTCTCCATCTCGTTCCAGAAGGCCTTGCTGTGGTTCATCTCCTTCATGTGGCAGAGTTCATGGACGACGACGTATTCCGCGACCGGGTCGGAGAGCATGGCCAAGCGGGCGTTGAGGAAGATTCTGCCGGTGTGCGAGCAGGATCCCCAGCGCGTCTTGGCCGGGCCCACGTCCACGAGCCTGGGGCGGACGCGGATGGCCTTCGCCCATCGCGGCACGAGCGTCCGGGCGAGGTTCTCCGTCTCCGCGGTATACCATTGGCGCAGGCAGAGCGCGCGCCGCTCGGCGGAATTTTCCGCGAGCAACAGCACGTCGCCCTCCGGGGCAAGGGCGACGGCGTTGCGGCGAAGCGGCGCATCTTCGACGGGCGGCGGAAGGCGGTCGACGATCCTCAGGACGACCTCGCGTCCCCGGTAGGGCCAGATTTCGCCGTCGTCGTACGTGCGCGGCATCCGTCCGCTCTCCGCCGTTCCGGGTGTCGCCGCTACGAGAGCGCTTTGGCCATCGCCCGCGCCGCCCAGACGCCGGAGGCGGAGGCCTGGATGACGCCGCGGGTGACGCCGGCGCCGTCCCCCGCCGCCCACAGGCCGGGGATCGTCGTGGCGAGCGAGCCGTCGAGCTCCAGTTTGAGGCTGAAAAACTTGACCTCCACGCCGTAGAGGAGGGTGTGCGTGCTGTTGATGCCGGGGATGATCGGGTCGAGCGCCGCGATCATCTCGGCGATCCCCGTCAGGTGGCGGTAGGGGAGGACGAAGGAGAGGTCGCCCGGCGTCGCGCTCTCCAGCGTGGGACGGACGAGGCCGCGCGCGATGCGCTCTGGCGTCGATCTGCGGCCCTTGCGCAGGTCGCCGAGGCGCTGCACCATGACGCCGCCCGCGAGCATGTTGGCGAGGCGGGCGACGTGGCTGCCGTAGCCAGTCGGGTCCTTGAACGGTTTGGAGAACTGGGTGGAGACGAGGATGGCGAAGTTGGTGTTCTCCGTCTTGCGCTCCTCGTCCCGGTTGGAGTGGCCGTTGACGGTGAGGATGCCCTGCCGCGACTGGTACTCGGTCGTGACCTCGCCGTGCGGGCACATGCAGAACGTGCGGACGCGGTCGTCGAAGGTCGGCGTGTCGAGGATGGCCTTGATCTCGTAGAACTGGTCGGTGATGTCCTTGGCCCAGGCGGCGGGGATCTCCACGCGCACGCCGATGTCGACCGGCAGCGCGGCGATATCCAGGCCGAGCTTGCGGATCGTCTCCTCCATCCACGGCGCGCCCTCGCGGCCGGGGGCCAGCAGCACGCTGCGCGCCGGGATTTCCGTGCCGTCTTCCAGCAGAACGCCGCGCACGCACCGCGAGCCGTCCAGCAGGACCTCGCGCACGGCGGTGTCGGTGCGGACCTCGAACTGGTCCTTGGCGTATTCGTACATGCTCTGCAGGATGTGCTTCGAGCGGTCCGTCCCCATGTGGCGGATCGTCGCGGGAAGCACCTGCAAACCGGCCCGACGGGCCTTGTCGATGATGCGCGCGGCCAGGTCCCCCTCCGGCCGGAAGAGCGTCTCCGACGCCCCGTGCTGCAGGTAGACGGCGTCCACCTCGTCGATGAGGGAGACGAGCTGGTTCCTGCCGCAGTACTGTTCCAGGTTGCCGCCGAACTCCGGCGTGAGCGTGAGTTTTCCGTCGCTGAAGGAACCAGCGCCGCCCCAGCCGCAGACGACGTTGCAGGGACGGCACTGCGTGCACTCGGCCGCCCCGAACTTGAGGGGGCAGGCGCGGCGGTCGATGTCCTTGCCCTTGTCCAGCAACAGGACGTCCATGCGGTTTTTCGCCAGTTCGAGCGCGGCGAACAGCCCCGCCGGACCCGCTCCGACGATCACGGCGTCGTACGGTTTGCGCGTGGTTCGTGTCATGGGAAGCACCTCGGTGTCGGTTTTCGCCGCGCGGCCGTCCGGGCACGTGCGTGCGGCGGTCCATATCGCGGCGCGACAATTATACACCATGGGCGAAGGAGGATTTTGCGTGATCAGGTGGGTGGATTGCGGCGAATTGATGGTAAGATTTCCCCGATATCGCGTAAATTCGGCGAAGGAGCATTTCCTTCGGGGGAGGTCATGCAGGATGCGTTTTTCGATCACGAAGCCGGGAGCGAAACTGGAGCGCAACAAGGTAATCGGGCTGGTCCTCTTCGAGGACTTCGGGGACGAGGATTTCGCCTCCCTGCCCTCCAGCCTCGGCCTGCTGGTGAAGATGGAGATTCCGCGCGAGAACTTCAAGGCCAAGCGCGGACAGAAGCTGGTCGTTCCCCTTGCCGACGGGGAGACGCAGTGCATCGTGCTCGTCGGCATCGGGACGCGGAAAAAGGTCGCGTACGACGATTACCGCCGGGCCGCTTTCCAGGTCGTGCGCGTCGCGGCGCTGCGGGGTGCGGACAGCGTCTCGCTCGCGGTGCCCGCGGCGGCGGAGCGGCTCGTCTCCCGCTGTATCGGCGAGGGGGCCGTGCTCGCCGGGTATCGTTTCGAGAAATATCATACGCCGGACGAGGAGGACCGCTTCGCGGAGCCCGTGGAGATCGCCGTCCTCGGGGGCGACGCCGAGGGCCTCCGCGAGGGTGCGGTCCTCGCGGAGGGGCAGCGCTATGCGCGCGACCTGGCCAACGAGCCGGGCAACGTCATCGACCCGCAGACGCTCGAGGAGGCGGCGCGGCGGCTTGCGGAGGAAAAGGGTTTCGCGATCGAGGTCCTGCAGGCCGACGAGTTGGAGCGCCGCGGCATGCGCGCCCTGCTCGCCGTGGGCAAGGGCTCGGCGACGCCGCCGCGCCTCATTCATCTGACCTATACGCCGGAGGCCGCTCCGGCGGCGGCGGTCGCGCTCGTCGGCAAGGGCATCACCTTCGACAGCGGCGGCCTTTCGCTCAAGCCCGCCGACTCCATGGTGACCATGAAGGGCGACAAGACCGGGGCCTGCGCCGTCCTCGGCGCGGTCAAGGCGGCCGCCGAGCTGAAGTTGCCGGTCAAGGTGCACGTCCTGATCGGCGCGGCGGAGAACATGCCGGGCGGCGCGTCCTACCGCCCCGACGACGTCATCCGCGCCTACAACGGCAAGACCATCGAGGTCAACAACACGGACGCGGAGGGCCGCCTGACGCTGGCGGACGCGCTGGCCTACGCCTGCGAGCAGGGCCCCGACGCCGTCATCGACATCGCGACCTTGACCGGCGCCTGCGCGGTCGCCCTCGGCGATACCACCGCCGGGCTCTTCGCCAACGACGACGCCTTCGCGGAGGCTTTCCTCGCGGTCGCGGAAAAGACGGGCGAGCGTTTCTGGCGGCTGCCGATGGACGACGAGAACCTGCGCAAGAAGCTTAAATCCCCCATCGCCGACCTCGTGAATTCGGCCGGGCGCTACGGCGGGGCGATTACGGCCGCCATGTTTCTGGAGAGCTTCGTCGGGAAGGGGATGCCCTGGATCCACCTGGACATCGCGGCGACGGATTTCGTGAAGGAGCCTTACGCCTACTACGTCAAGGGCGCGACGGCCTACGGAACCCGGACCATCGCATCGTACCTGATCGAGCGATCCGGCGGCTTGAAATAGCCGTGCCGGAGGGATTCCTTTGAACGAGCGTGACGAATCGCTCGCGCTGATCAACGGCGACGTCTACCCCTTCGCCGCTCCGGGCAGATGTTCGGCGGTCTTCGTGCGGGGCGGGCGGATCGAGCGCCTGGGGGCGGACGCGGATGTGCTGGCGTTGTGCGGCAGGCATACGGAGGTCTTGGACCTGCGCGGCTGTACCGTTCTCCCCGGCTTTATCGCGGCGGTGGATCTCTCCGCGGAGGAGCGGGCGCGTCCCGATTTCGTGCGTCGGCTCCGCGAGAGCGGGTTGACCTTCGTGCGCGGCGACGCGGCGGTCGGCGGCGACGAATTCGCGCCGTCGCAGCGGTGGGGGCGCGGCGAGGCGGAGATCGCCTTCGCGCCGGGATTGGTCGCGCGCTCCACGGAGGAGGCGGCCGAGGCCTTGCGGGTACTGTCGGACATGCCGCACGGCCTGGGGACGTTGCGCCTGGTGTTGGATGGTGCGATTCGCGACAGGACGGCGGCGCTCGCGGCGGATTACGCCGATTCGCCGGGAATCTTCGGCAACCCGCGCTTTTCCCGCGACGCGGTCCTGGCGGTTGCCTTCGAAGCGCGGAAGGCGGGCATCGCCCTGGTCTTTCAGGCCGAGGGCGACGCCGCCGTCGAGCTTGCG
>DAIRUD010000073.1:0-8593 GCA_036803565.1 Synergistaceae bacterium
AAACTTACGGGAGGTCCAGGAGGCCCAGCCTCCTGGCGGGGTGTGGGGCGGAGCCCCACGGCCTTGCTTCGTGTGCAAAGGAGGCATGGATATGGAGATCGGAGCGATTCGGGAGAGGGCGTCGGTGCTGGCGGCGGAGGCCGTGGAGACGCGGCGGTATCTGCATGCGCATCCGGAGGTCTCGTGGCGGGAGGTCGAGACGAGCCGGTTTATCGAGGCCAAGCTGCGGGAGCTGGGTTTGGAGAACATCCGGCGCGGTTTCGGCGGGACGGAGTGCGGCGTTGTCGCGGATCTTATCGGGGGTGCGCCGGGACCTTGCGTGGCGTTGCGCGCGGATATCGACGCGCTGCCGCTGGAGGAGGAGAACACGTTCGCGCACCGTTCGTGCCGTGCGGGGGCGATGCACGCCTGCGGGCACGACGGGCATATGGCGGCTCTGCTCGGCGCGGCGCGATTGTTGAGCGAGCGGCGGGCGGAGATTGCCGGTCGCGTGCGCTTCCTCTTTCAGCCGGCGGAGGAGCACGGGCGGCGTTCCGGGGCGCGCGAGATGGTGGCGGAGGGCGTGCTGGACGGCGTGGACGCCATCGGCGGCATGCACCTGTGGACCTTTGTCCCCACCGGGCGGGTGCTCTGGCGGAACGGGCCGATCATGGCCTCGTCCGACGGCTGGAGCGCGACGTTCACCGGCAGGGGCGGGCACGGGGCGATGCCGCATCAGGCGGTCGACCCGACGGTCGCGGCGGCGGCGTTCATCGGGGCGTTGCAGACGATCGCCAGCCGCGAGATCGACCCGACGGAGGCGGTCGTCGTCAGCCTGGGCAAGCTGAATGCCGGGGAGGCTTTCAATATCATTCCCAATACCGTCGACCTGCTGGGGACGATCCGGACTTTCAACGCCGAGGTGCGGGGCGGCATCGAGGAGCGCATCCGGCGCATCGCCGAGGGCATCGCGGCGGCGTACCGCTGCACGGCGCATGTGGAACTGGATTATATGTATCCGAGCGTCGTCAACCATCCCGGGGCGACGGCGCTGCTGCGCGAGGTCGCCGAGGCCGTCGTCGGTGCGGACGAGGTGCGGGAATCGCCGTTGTGGACGGTTTCGGAGGATTTCAGCTATTACCTGGAGAAGATCCCCGGCACGTTCTTCTTCGTCGGCTGCGGGAACGGGGAGAAGGGCACCGATTACCCGCACCACTCGCCGCGCTTCGACGTCGACGAGGACGCGCTGCCGACCGCGATCGCCCTGCTGAGCGCCTACGCGTTCTCCATGCTGGAAAGGCTGCGGGCCGGCGCGATTTAGAACAGGCCGACAATGAGATATTGCGTTGAGGATACAGGCGTGTAGGAAATTGCGATCATCTGCCGGGGAGCTTTTGTCAGGCGCGGAGCTCCGCGAAGTGAAAACGCTCGAAAGTAAATCATTCCAACGATAAATCCAATCGCTCATGATGATTGGGCACGTGGTAGCACTCCCCCAGTCGGCTTTGTCGACAACCCCCGCGTCGAGGGGGCCGGGGCTTGGCACGACGGAACGCTCCACCTCCATCAGGAAGGAGCGCCGCCAAGGGCGGCTGAGGGAGACCCGCACTGCTTTCAATCATTGATTTGGTCTAGAAATGGAATAAATATGGGAAAACGAAGAGGAAGGGGCCTTGTGGATCGTGCCCCTTCCTCTTTTGCGTCACGTACGGTGAAGTTGCGCGATCGTTAGCGGGTTGCTTTGCGCGCCCTTCCCAAGGCGATGTATCCCGCCGAGAGGAGCAGCGCCAGGGCTGCCCCCGCACCGGCGTCGCAGCCGCTGCTGCTGCCGCCCGTGTAGTGATCGCCGGGCGAGATCTGCGAGGGCATGGAGGAGAACTCCAGGGGCCGCGCATACGTCTGGGTGTAGTGGAACGGGTCGTTCTTGAGGCGGTAGTCGATCTGCGCGATCGCGCCGTGTGCCAGCAGGTCCTCGCCGCTGCCCATCACGCTGAACGTCGATTGCAGGTAGGGGCGGGTGACGACGCCGACGGACCGGATCTGGACTTCGCTGCCCAGGACGTCCACGAAGCTGTAGCGGACGCTGCCGAGATAGGCGAAGCCGGAGGGGATGACGGTAACGCTCTCGATCAGGTAGGGATCCAGCGTGGCCAGGAAGGGGATCTTCAACTGAACGGGGGGCGTTCCGTTGCCGTTGTCGACGACGATGATGGAGCAGTCCGCGGCGACGCTGGAGAAGAAGCTGCGCTCCAGCGCATAGGAGGGCGCCACGGTGACGCTGACGGTGATCGTCCGCTTCGAGACGCCGTCGGGGGCGGTGATGACGAACGTGCGCGCACCGCCCGTGAAGTCGAGGGGCGTCGCCAGGCTCGGGTCGATGGTCGCGCCGGTGGGGAGGTCGGCTTTCAGCTGGACGGCGGCGATGTTCGCGTCGGGCGGCAGGGTGAGGCGGTAGGCGTTCTCCCCCGTCCGCTCGGCCGTGATCTCGTAGGAGCCGACGACGGCGCGCAGGTTGGAGATGCTGGTGTCGCCGCCGGGAACGTCGGCGGAGACGACGCGCACGGAAAATTCGTCATAGAGGCCCGGATCGGAGCCGGGGCCCACCTGCACGCGAATCGTGGCCGTGCCCAGTTCGTTGGCGGTGACGACGTTCATGTCCGGGCTGCGCACGATGGCCGCCGAGGCGATGCCGCTGTTGGTCGAGAGTATCGTGTAGGGCGTGACGTCCGGACTGACGTTGGGCGACACGTTGACGGCGAAGGTGAAGGTCTCGCCCTTTTGCATCGTATAGGGCGAGGCCGGTTTGTCGACGATTTCGATATTGCTTCCGGTGACCGCGATCCTGCCCGGGAAGGCGGACTCGAGCAGGGATTTGTACGCTGCGGAGGAGCCGGACGGCACGAAGATCATGAAGCCCTCGGGCACCCGGATGCCGGTGGCGATTCCCGCGTTCACCCCGAACAGGTCGGTGTTCTTGAAGGTCGGCGGGGTCGCGGGGAAGGAGACGACGACGAGTTTGCTGTTGTAGCCGAAGAAGACGTACTCGCCGAGATAGTTCAGGTTGGTGTCGCTGAAGTCGACTTCCGTGAGGTTGGTGCAGTCGTAGAGCGCACGGTCGCCGACCTTCTCCAGGCTGTCCGGGAGGAGGATCTCATCCAGCGCGGTGCAGCCTCTGAAGGCGTCATCGGAGATGACCTTGAGCAGCGGGAGGGTGGAGAGGTCCGCCGTCCGCAGGCTGATGCAGTCGCGGAACGCCGCCGGCTCGATGGTCTCCAGGCTCGTCGGAAGCTTGAGGGTTTCCAGCGCGAGGCAGCCCCGGAAGCCGTTCACCGCAGTCAGGACGTTGCATGCGGACAGGTCCGCGGTCTTCAGCTCGATGCAGTCGCCGAAGGCGTCGTTGCCGATCGTGGTGACGGTTGCCGGCAGCGTGATCGCCTCCAGTTTCGTGCAGCCGAGAAAGGCATCGTCGCTGATCACTTCGATGTCGTTGTTGAAAGTAATCGTTTTCAGGGAGATGCAGTTTTTGAAGGCATTTTCCCCGGTCGTCGTGAGCCCTGTGGGGAGGGCGGCGGTCGTCAACGAAACGAAGCCCTCCAACCAGCCGCGAAGGTTGTCGTATCCGACGGGGACGACTGCGGCTGCCGCCGTTGTGTCGGCAAGGTCCAGCGTTTGAAGGTTTGTCATGTTGGCGATGTAGGTGAAATCGGCCTGTGTAAGTATTGGGGCACCTGTGATTTCCAAGTGCTTTACCTTGAGATGAGGGGCATCGGCCTGTTCCGGTCCGGTCAGCAAAGCAAAATAGGACGCTTGCAATGATCCTACATATGTATCGATCTCCAATGTGCCGGTCGAACCGTCCCAGCTGTTCGCGGCTTGCGCAACACCGGTAGAAAGGGTGAGAAAACAGAATAATGCGCACAGCAAAAAAGCATGAAATAAACGGCGAATATTCTTGGTCCCGTGAGAAACAATCATGGTCATGTCACGCTCCTTACGTCTGTCGATCGAATTTCGAAACGATGTTTCGGTTGGAACGAGTTGGGACGATCGCAAAACCCCCTTCGACATCACGTTATTCCGCGCCCGAGGTCGGGCGTCGTTATTTCGTCAAAACGGCACACCCATAATGAAAAGGGCAAAAACATTGTCCTGATTCAGAATTAAAGCACATCGGCACCCCCTTCGCAATACGAATGGGGAAATCTTCGGCCGGCATGCCGATCCGGCCGAAGATCGCGTCGCATCCGGCGCGCCGACAGAGAAGGGAGCGGCGCGCGCCGCTCCCTTCGGTTTTCGAAATGCGCTTTGATCCGGTTCTACGAGATGAGGAACAGTTTGCCGGTCGCCAGGCCGAGCGCCGCGCCGATCAGGACGTCGCTGGGGTAGTGCACGTAGAGGTAGATGCGCGAGTACGAGATCAGCGACGCGAAGACGAACGACGTCAAGCCGAGGACGCCGCCCGCCTGCCAGACCATGACGGTGGCGGCGAAGGAGGTCATGGTGTGGCACGAGGGGAAGGACGAATCCTCCGGCCGTGCCAACAGCAGGGGCCGCTCGTTGTCCCGGTTGCAGGGCCGCGTCCGCTTGAAAAGCGGCTTGATGGCGAAATTGCCGACGAGCGCGCAGACGGTGACGCAGAGCGTCAGGGCGAGGGCCACGTCCCGTTTCTCGCGGCTCAGGGCGAACAACAGGGCATAAATAATCCAGATCAGCCCGCCGTCGCCGAGGCGGCTGGAGAAGAGCATGACGCGATCCATCATCTTCGTGCGGAAATGCTCCTGCACCCAGTTCATGAGGGAAAAGTCGATCGTCTTGATGATGTGCATTCCGTTTCCTTTCTTTGTGGCAAACAACCCGATTCCTTCTAGACCTCCATATAATATCGCGGAAACGCGAAAGGGTCAAGGACTTTCGGTCCCGTACGGCAGGGCCAAAAGCCTCTCTTTGAATGGGTGTTTCGTCAATAGCCCGCGGCGGGGGTATAGACGTCCATGAAGGGAACCTCCCCGTCGTCCACCGGGGTCGCGATGTCCTCGAGCACGCCGGGGTCCCCCCATGCGCCGCCGACGTAGGTCCGGAAAAAGGGCGTGCCCTTGGGGAGCATCACGATGCCGTAGGGCAGGGGGCGCTCCTTGCCGTCCGAGGGGCGGTTGACGGTGACGCCGCGCCAGATGATCTGCGACGAGCCGCCGCCGTCCAGGTTGAGCGCGTTGGTGAGGCCGAGCGACCTGGCGATGCGCGCCGCTTCGGGGAGGGAGGCGCCGCGGCTGCGGATGGCGCTCCTGCCGTCGATCACCGCCCAGATCAGGCGCGAGCCGTCCGTGCCGACGATCGTCCGCGGGTGCCGCTTGTCCGTGAACGTCGGTTTGAGGCCCTCGCCGCCGGTGAGGACATTGCCGTTGCGCAGCAGCATCGGGCCGCACTGGATGACGTCGGTGCAGCTCTCGAAAGCCCCGGCCTCCCAGTGGGTGCGGATGCGGACGGGGTTGCCGTTGCGCAGGTGCTCCAGTTGCGCCCGCGCGCCGCCGCGCGCCGCGATCATGGTGCAGCCGTCGGGGATGCGGTGGTTGCCCTCGCTCGCCTCCCGGCGCTCGGCGACGACGCCGTCGCGCACGACGAGCTGCAGGGCGTCCTGCGCCGTGCCCACGGAGAAGGGGGCGACCCCCGCGTTGTACAGCGCCGCCTCGTTCATCTGCGGGGCGACGTTGAAGCGCGTGAACTCGAGAAAACCCGCGGGGGTGTCGACGCCGATCCGTGCCTCGCCGGGACCGAAGCGCCACGTGCCGTCCAGGTTGCTCCAGCCGACGGCGGAGCGGCCCGCGAGCGGCTTACCGACGTGTTCTCCGTCCATGCGCGTCGTCCCCAGGGGGCGTCCGTTGGAGAAGAAGCCGCCGTTCACCGCCGCGATGACCTCGTACGCCGACGCGAGCTCCGACAGGGGGGCGCTCGTTTTGCCGAGCGGGCCCGCGAACGCGATGCGCTGGTCCACCTCGGCGGTGTGTACGCCGATGCCGGCGACGAAGAGCGGTTCGCAGTCGGGCGCGCCCACGGGGTTGTGGTCCTTGGCCGTGTTCGTCTCGCCCGGCCGGGCGACGCCCTGGCGATAGAGGATGAGGTCCGTGCCCCCATAGGAGAAAACCCGGTTCCACACGATCTGCTTGCGGCAGGCGGCGGCCCAGTTGAGCAGGGCCGCTTGGGCGGAATCCGAAAGCGGCGTCATGCCGTCCACCAGCAGTGTTTTCGGCGCGGGCGGAATCGTCTCCGCCGCCAGGAAGAAGACCGGATCGCCGGAGCCGCCGAGGTCCGGCAGGGTGGCGAGGGTTTCGTAGAGGGAGACCTCGAAATCCCAGCCCATCATGGACAGGGTGAGGCGTACCGCGTCGCGCCGGTTCAACTGGGTGTCGGGGAAGAATTCGGTCTTCGGGATCAGGCCGTATTGCGCCGCGCCTCCGATCTCCTTGGCGAAACGGTGCTCGCGGGGGACGTCCGGAGGGAGGCTGACGTTGGCCGGGGCGGGGTAGCCGAGCGTACGCCACAGCCCGGACAGCAGCTCCGCGCGCGTGACGGCGAGGGCGGCGGGCGGGGCCGACAGGATCGTGCAGAGCGCGCAGACGGCGAGAATGACGCGGAAAAGAGCAGGTCGAAGAGGGAAACGGTCGTTTTTCATGCGGACTCCTTACAAATCGTAATAGAAAGGCGCTCCGCCGGTAACATATCAGCGGAAGTGTTCGCCGAAGTTCCATTATCTCACATTCCCGTCGTTCCCGAAAGTGCTTCGCGGCGCGGCTACTTGACAGATTTGTCCTGCGGTAGTATTACATTGCGTTACGGGGTATCTACCCTTGTCGAACGGACCGACAGCGATACGGCATGCCTCGTCCCCGGCGGGGACACGGTGTGCCGTATAGAGTTTTCAGATACAAGGCGGAGGTGGCATGTCCCATGGGTGTGTTGAAGCGGTACGGCGCGTATCTTCCGGTAACGGACAGGACGCCGGCGGTGAACCTCGAGGAGGGGAGTACGCCGCTCGTCCGGCTGCACCGCGTCGGTGCGGAGCTGGGCGTGGAGTTGTGGGGAAAGCTGGAGGGGTGCAATCCGTCCGGGTCGTTCAAGGACCGCGGCATGGTGCTGGCGGTCGCCAAGGCGCTGGAGGACGGGGCCAAGGCCCTCGTCTGCGCCTCGACGGGAAACACGTCCGCCTCTGCCGCCGCCTACGCGGCGCACGTCGGCGTTCCCTGCTACGTGCTGCTCCCCAGCGGCAAGGTGGCCATGGGGAAGCTCGCGCAGGCGCTGATCTACGGGGCCAAGGTGGTCGCCGTGGACGGCAACTTCGACCGCGCGCTGGAGATGGCGCGCGAGGCGTCGGACCGGCTCGGCTACGCCATGGTCAACTCCGTCAACCCCTACCGCCTGATCGCCCAGAAGACGGGCGCCTGGGAGATCTGCGAGACCCTCGAGGGCGCGCCGGACATCCACGCCATCCCCGTGGGCAACGCCTGCAATATCAGCGCCTACTGGGCCGGGTACAAGGAGTTCAAGGACTGGGGGAGGATCTCCCGCCTGCCCCGGATGATGGGCTTCCAGGCCGAGGGGGCCGCTCCGCTGGTGACCGGCAAGCCCTGTCCCAATCCCGAGACGGTCGCGACCGCCATCCGCATCGGCAACCCGGTCAGCGCCGACCTCGCGCGGGCGGCGGTGAGCGAATCGGGCGGCGCGTTCCTCTCCGTGACGGACGAGGAGATCTTGGCGGCGCAGAAGATCCTTGCGAGCAAGGGCGGCATTTTCGCCGAACCCGCCTCCTGCGCCACGCTGGCCGGGCTGATGAAGTTGAAGCGGGAACAGCGCCTGCCGGAGGGTGCGCGCGTGGTGATGATCCTGACCGGCAACGGGCTGAAGGATCCCGACGCCGCCCTGTCGCAGGTGGATGAGCCGTTGCGCATCGGTTCGACGATGGAGGAGCTGCTGGAGGTGCTCGAGCGATGAGGGACGCGCTGGTCCGGGTGCGCGTGCCGGCGACGAGCGCCAACCTCGGTGCGGGGTTCGATACGCTCGGCATGGCGCTCTCTCTATATAATGTATTCTGCGTCACCGAACGCCTGCCCCGGGGAGAGTTCCGCTCCGACGTCATCGGCGAGGGGGCGCGGGATCTCACCGACGCCGGGGAGAACATGGTCGTGCGCAGCTATCTCGCGGCCTGCGAGCGATGGGGCGTCGCGGGCGGCGGTTTCGAGGTCTGTTCGCACAACGTCATCCCGCTCTGCCGGGGGCTGGGAAGCTCCGCCGGCGCGGTCGTCGCCGGCGTCCTCATCGCCGACGCGCTGAACGGCGTGGGTGCCGACGACACGGAGCTGTTGCGGGTCATGACGCAGATCGAGGGGCACCCGGACAACGTCGCCCCCTGCTATCTCGGCGGCATGACGGTGAGCGCCTGGGACGGGGAGGAACTGCGCTACGTGCGCCTGCCCTCGCTGCCCTCGGATATGCACGTCGTCGTCGCCGTGCCGGACGTCCAGGTGCGCACCAGCGACGCGCGCAAGGCGCTGCCCGAGACGGTCGGTTTCGAGGACGCCGTCTTCAACCTGGGGCGGGCCGCGCTGCTCACCGCCGCGTGGGC
>DAIRUD010000074.1:0-8350 GCA_036803565.1 Synergistaceae bacterium
ATAAGGGGTGCAGGGGAGACGTCCCCTGCCGGGGTGCGGGGCAGCGCCCCGCGGTCCGGTCACTCCGCCAGGACGGGCTCCGGGAAGCGGACGACGCCCGCGTCGGCGTCCATCTCCACGAACGCGCCCAGCGGCAGCGTGAGGTTGTGCGTCCCGTGGCCGCAGCGCAGGCCGCCCAGCACGGGGATGCCGAGGCCGGACAGTACGTCGCGGAAGACGACGTCGACGGTGCGCGCCTTGGCGTTCTCCGGCGGTTCGGCCTCGGTGAAGTCGCCGAGCAGAATGCCCGCGACTTCGTCCAGCTTTCCGGCGTTGATCAGGTGGTTGAGCATGCGGTCGACGCTGTACGGCTGTTCGTCGACGTCCTCCAGGAAGAGGACCTTGCCGCGCGTGTCGACGTCGGCACGCGTGCCCAGCGTCGTGCAGAGGACGGCCAAGTTGCCTCCGACGAGCTCCCCGCGGCAGCGGCCCGGCGCGATGCGGCACAGGGGGGCGTTGTCCGGGTTCCCCAGGGCGCCGAGCGGCGCGGTATCCGTGAGCGCCCGCCACAGCGCCGCCCGCGTCGGGCTGTCGTCGCCCGTAAGGTTGTTCGAGGTGACCATCGGGCCGAGAAACGTAACAAAGCCGCAGTTCGCACCGATAAAGGCGTGCAGCGCGGTGATGTCGCTGTAGCCGACGAACGCCTTGGGGTGGGCGGCGATCAGGTCCGCGTCGAGATGCCGCAACAGGCGCCCCGCGCCGCTCCCGCCGCGCAAGCAGACGATGCCGTCCACCGCCGGGTCGGCGAACGCCCGGTGCAGGTCGTCGAGCTTGACGCGGTCCGACGCGGCGGCGAGGTAGCCGCGCTCCGGCGTCGAACCGAAGCAGGAGGCGCCCAATACGGGGTCGAACCCCATCGCCCGCAGACAGGCGATTCCCCGCGCGGCCTCGGCCTCCGGCGCGGGGCTCGACGGCGCGCAGACCGCGATGCGCGCGCCGGGAAAGAGCGGCTTCGGCAATCGCCTCATGCGGGTTCCCTCCCGACAAAGTGACAGGCGGCCGCGTGCCCGGCGTCGCCCAGCTTGGGCTCGCTCCGGCCGCAGACCGGCTCGGCGATCGGGCAGCGCGTGCGGAAACGGCAGCCGGAGGGGGGCGAGAGCGGGCTGGGGATCTCCCCGCACAGCAGCGTCCGCTGTCGCCCGCGCCGGCGCGGATCCGGAAGCGGCACGGCCTCGATCAGGGATTGCGTATAGGGATGCAGGGGATTTCCGAATACGTCCTCCGTGTCGCCGCACTCGACGATCTTGCCCAGGTACATGACGCAGACCCGGTCGGACATATAGCGCACGACGGAGAGGTCGTGCGAGATGAAGACATAGGTCAGTGAAAGCTCGCGCTTCAGCTCGCAGAGCAGGTTGATCACCTGGGAGCGGATGGATACGTCGAGCGCCGAGAGCGGCTCGTCGCAGACGATCAGTTCGGGCTTGAGGGCGATGGCGCGGGCGATGCCGATGCGCTGCCGCTGCCCGCCGGAGAACTCGTGCGGGAAGCGGTCCATGGCCTCGGGGCGAATCCCCACCTTTTCCAGCAGGTCGGCGGCGATGTTCCGCACCGCCTCGCGCCCGTCCGCCACGCGATGCGTCGTCAGCGGCTCCGCCAGAATGTCGACGATGCGCATCCGGGGGTTCAGCGAGGCGTACGGGTTCTGAAAGACGATCTGCATCTTCGCGCGGAGTTCGCGCATCTCCCGCGCGGGCAGCATCGCCAGGTCCACGTCCTGGAAGCGCACCGTCCCCTCCGTCGGGGGCATGAGCCCGAGCAGCAGCCTGCCCAGCGTGCTCTTGCCGCAGCCGGATTCGCCGACCAACGCGAGGATTTCGCCCCGGCGCACCTCCAGGTCTACGCCGTCCACAGCCCGCAACAAGGCCCGCTTTCCGCCGAGCGCCGACTTCACCGGGAAGTATTTCCGCAGTTCGCTGGCCTCCAGGAGGGGTTCGAGGTCGTATGCGCTAGGCATCGTATCCGCCGCCCTCCCCGTATTTCCAGCAACGCACCGTACGGCCCGCCGCGATCTCCAACAGCGGCGGCACAGCCGCCGTACAGGCCTGCCGCGCCTCCGGACAACGGGGGGCGAACGCGCACCCCTCGGGCAGGTCGTCCAGGCTCGGCACCATGCCGGGGATGCTGTACAGCGCATCTCCGCCCGCCCGGTCGTCCATCGTCGGGATCGAGCGCATCAACCCCGCCGTATACGGGTGCAGCGGCGCGTCGAACAGCGTATAGACGTCCGCCGACTCGACGACGCGCCCCGCGTACATGACGTAGACGCGCTCGCACAGCTCCGCGACGACGCCGAGGTCGTGCGTGATCATGAGAATGGTCGTCCCCAGCCGCTCGCGCAGGTCGACCAGCAGCGAGAGGATCTGCGCCTGAATCGTCACGTCCAGCGCGGTCGTCGGCTCGTCGGCGATCAGCAGGGCGGGCTGGCAGATCAGCGCCATGGCGATCATCACCCGCTGGCAGAGGCCGCCGGAGAGTTGGTGGGGGTAGGCGCGCAGCCGCTCCCGCGCCTGCGGCACCTGTACGAGTTGGAGCAGGTCGAGGGCCTGCGCCCGCGCCTCCTCGCGGGAGGCGCCCCGGTGCAGGATCAACGGCTCGCAGATCTGCCGCTCGACGGTCAGCACCGGGTTCAACGCCGACATCGGCTCCTGAAAGATCATCGAGATGCGGTCGCCGCGGATGTCGCGCATCTTCTCCGGCGGCAGTCGCAGCAGGTCGCGATCCTCGTAGCGGACCTCGCCGGAGACGCGCGCGCGCGGCGGCAGCAGCCCCATGACGGAGAGCGAGGTCATCGTCTTGCCGCAGCCGCTTTCGCCGACCAGGCCGACGATCTCGCCCGCGCGGATCTCGAAGTCCACGCCGGAGACGGCCCGCACCGTGCGGGCGCTCGACGGAAACTCCACGCAGAGGTTTTTCACGTCCAGCAAGCGCATGGCGTCAGTCCCGCATCGTCGGGTCGAGGGCGTCGCGCACCCCGTCGCCCATGAAGTTGAAGGCGAGCACCGTGATCAGGATGAAGACGCCGGGGGCGATGCCGATCCACGGGGCGGAGAAAAGATACTCCTTGCCTTTCGTCGCGATCAGCCCCCAACTCGGCGTCGGCGGCTGCGCCCCCATGCCGAGAAAGCTCAGCGCCGCCTCCTGCAGGATGTAGTTGGGGATGCGCAACGTCAGCAGGACGATGATCGTCGGGACGCAGTTGGGGAGGATATGCCGGAGCATGATTTTGGCGTTGGACACGCCGATGGAGCGGGCCGCCTCGACGAACTCCTGATGCTTCAGGGAGAGCGTCTGCGCGCGCACCACCCGCGCCGTCTGCGCCCAACCGATGACGCTCAGGGCGATGAAGAGGTTGATCAGGCCGCCGGAGAGCGTGTACATAATGGCCAACGCCAGAAGCTGCGACGGAAAGGCCAGAACGACGTCCGCCAGCCGCATCAGAATATAGTCCACCGCGCCGCCGTAATAGCCCGAGACGACGCCGACGGAGGCCCCGACGATCTGCGCGATCAGCGCGGGCACGATGCCGATCAGCAGCGAGATGCGCGCGCCGTAGACCAGCCTGGTCAGCAGGTCCCGGCCCAGTTCGTCCGTACCCAGCCAGTGCGCCGCCGAGGGCGCTTTCGTCATCTGCGTCAGGTCGATGGCATAGGGGTCGTAAGGCGTGATCCAGGGGGCGACGACCGCGCCGAGCACCAAGACGGCGACGAGAAAGAGACCGGCGGCGGCGAGGCGATTGTTGCGGTACGCGCCCGCCAGGTCGGCGAGAAGGGTTCCCTGCGCGTTCATGAGCGGACCGCGTCCTTTCCGTACTTGATGCGCGGATCCAACGTGGCGTACAGCAAGTCGGCGACGACGTTGCCGAGAATCACGATCAGCGTTCCGAACATGACCGTCCCCTGCAAAAGCGGCATGTCGCGGTTGTTGATGGCGGAGATGGCCAACCTGCCGATGCCGGGGATGCCGAAGACGCTCTCGGTGACGATGGAGCCGGAGAGCAGCGTCGAGATCTGGATGGCCATGATGGTGACGACGGGCAGCAGGGCGTTTTTCAACGCGTGCGCGCGGAGCACGAGCCGCTCCGAGAGGCCCTTCGAGCGCGCCGTGCGGATGTAGTCGTGGCGCATGATCTCCAACAGACTGGAGCGCGTCAGCCGCGCCACCGTCCCGGACTCGCCCCAGCCCAGCACGGCCACGGGGAGCAGCATGTGCCGCCAGGACTCGAACCCGGCCACCGGAAGCAGGCCGAGCACGACGCCGAAGATATATTGCAGCACCAGCGCCGCCCAGAAGGTCGGCATAGAGACCCCGGCCAGCGCGAAACCCATGAGCGCGTTATCGGCCAGGGAGCCCGGCTTGACCGCCGAGACCAGCCCCGCCGCGATGCCGATGAGCCACGCCGCGAGCGCGGCGCAGGAGGCCAGCTTCAGCGTGTTGGGAAAGGCCGTGGCGATAACGCCGACGACGGGCCGACGCAACTTGTAGGAATAGCCCAGATCGCCCTGCACCATCCCCGCCACGAAGCGCCCGTAGCGCACCAGAGGCGGGTCGTCCAGATGCATCTCGCGCCGCACGCGCTCCAGCGCGTCGGGATCGATGAAGTCCTTCTGCATGATGGCGATGGGGTCGCCGGGCACGACGTTTAGCAGAAAAAAGACGAGGGCCGAGACGCCGAACAGGATCGGCAGGGCCGAGAGCAGGCGCAGGGCGACGTAGCGGATCAACCGACGACCTCCTCGTAGACGCGGCGGAAGTTGCCGCCCAGGATCTTGGCGACGGACGGCTCGGAATACCCGCGCGCGAGCAGCTCCGCGACGAGAAGCGGCAGCTGGCCGTGGTCCTTGACCGTGTCGTACGAGGGGATGCTCGGCGGCGAGACGTGAAAATCGGCCAGCCGGTCGCAGCAATCCAGCCCCAGCCCGACAAAATCGTCGCCGACGAGGCGCACGATATGGTCGATGTGGTCGCAGAGCTCGCGCGGCCCGACGTCGGCCCGCGCGTCGGCGCTGACGAAGGCGCTGCAGCCGTTCATGCCGATCACACCGCCGCGGTCGGCGATGCGCCGGATCTGGTCGTCGGTGAGGTTGCGCATCGAGGGGACAAGTTCCCGGCAGTTGGAGTGCGAGGCGATGAAGGGCTTTTTCGCGTAACGGAAGACGTCCTCCAGCCCCTCGTCGTTGAGGTGGCTGACGTCGATCAGCATGCCGAGGCGCTCCGCCTCCTCCAGGGCGGCGACCCCGAAGGCGGTGAGGCCACCCTTGCGCCCCTCCCGCACCGACCGAAAGGCGCAGCCGTCGGCGGCGTAGTTGCGGCGACTCCAAGCGAGCCCCGCGGCGCGGACGCCGAGGCGGTAAAATACGCGCAGCAGGGAGAGATCGTTGCCGATCGGGTCGAGCCCCTCGAAGGAGAGCAATACGCCCAGCTTCCCCGCCGCGTTGGCCGCGTCCACCTCGCGCATGCTCGTGCAAAGCGCGATTTTATCCGATTGTTCCTCCGCCTCCGCCAGCAGCGCGGAAATCTGGTCCAACGCCTTGCGCAGTCCCATCTCCGGCAGTTGATAGGAGTGGATGAACAGCGAGGAGACGACGCAGTTCCACCCCCCCGCGCACATCAGCGCGTCGTGCCGGTCGGTATAGACGCACCGCGCACCCTGCTCCCTGCGGTCGTCCAGATCCATCGCCAAGTCGAAGTGCGCGTCCATCGCGAACGCGGACGCGCACA
Organism: Synergistaceae bacterium; assembly: GCA_036803565.1. Taxonomy (GTDB): domain Bacteria; phylum Synergistota; class Synergistia; order Synergistales; family Synergistaceae; genus DAIRUD01. Next base: position 5,761 of record DAIRUD010000074.1, read on the forward strand.
ACGCCTCCGCCTGCCGCATCGAGGCTGCGGCCGTTTCCTGCATCCCTTCCAAAAAACAACACTCCTTGTGTTCGGCGGTTCTTCGGTCTTCTCTTGCCGTTCCGCGTCAGAACCAGTATGTCGTAAGCCTGTCCCGAACGTTGTAAGCCTTCCGCCAGACCGGCCGGAAACGCCCGGTCGCCCTTACTTCGCCTTCCCTTGGTTGGCGACGGCGGCGGCCGCCGCCGCCACCGCGTCGGCATCCCCGAGGTAGTAGTGCTTGATCGGGCGCATCTCGCGGTCCAGTTCGTAGACCAGCGGGATGCCCGTCGGTATGTTCAGCTCCAGAATATCCTTTTCGGAGACGTTGTCGAGATATTTGACGAGCGCGCGCAGGCTGTTGCCGTGCGCCGCGACGATGGCCCGTTTGCCGGCCTGGATCTCCGGGACGACGACGCCCTTCCAGTAGGGGACCACGCGCTCCACCGTGTCCGCCAGGCACTCCCCGGCCGGGATCTCGTCGGGCAAAAGCCCGCGATAGCGCGGATCGCGCGCGGGATAGCGCGGATCGTCCTTTTCCAGCAAGGGCGGGCGGACGTCGTAGCTGCGCCGCCAGATCTTGACCTGCTCGTCGCCGTATTTTTCCGCCGTCTCGGCCTTGTTCAGGCCCTGCAGCGCGCCGTAGTGCCGCTCGTTGAGCCGCCAGGAGACCATCGTGGGCACCCACATCTCGTCCATCTCCTCCAGCGCCAGCCACAGCGTCTTGATCGCGCGCTTCAGCACGGAGGTGAAGGCGATATCGAACGAACAGCCCTCCCGCTTCATCGCCTGCCCGGCGGACCTGGCCTCGGCCGTCCCCTTCTCCGAAAGCGGCACGTCCGTCCACCCGGTGAAGCGGTTTTCCTTGTTCCACTGGCTCTCGCCATGCCGCAGAAAAACGATTTTGTACACAATCCGCACCTCCCATCCGATGGTGGTAGATAACGCTTCCAAGGGGAAAGTATAGCGAAAAGGCCCGGGCGGGTAAAGGAAAGGGTATGCAAATTACGGCGACACGCGAATAAACGGCGCGGGGGGAGTTATCCCGTCTCCCCCCCGCGTCGAATCATCCGCTACACATAACCGATGGCGGTGACGGCGTTTTTCCTTATGGCGCGGACGACGTCTCCGCACAACGCGGGCATATCCACGCCGAGCAGGAAAGCCCATCGCGGAAACCCGCGCTCGGCATCCTCAGGGAATCGCGACCTATTTTTCCCTCCGGCACATCTCGATGCGCAATCGAGACTAATCGGCGAAGCCCTCGCTGTTCTGCATCACACCCGCCATACGCCAGGAGCCCATGTGCCCGCGCCCCGCCGCGGCGGGCGCGATGCTGACGATTCGCGCGCTGCCGCCGGAGGCGGCGCAGACCGCCGCCGTGATGACGGCGACGACCTCCTCCGTCACCTCGGAGGAGGTGGCGGGCGTCGACGGCCGGGCTGCGGTGGCAACCGCCTGCACGGGTGCCCCCGACGGCGCGGATTCCGTACCCTTCCTTTCCAACGCCGCCGCGATATGCTTCAGGCCCACCATCATGGCCCACAATCCGGCACAGACGAAGAACACGATGCTGAACGAAATCAGGGACATCAGCAGCCCGCCGCCGATACCCACAAAATGGCTGGAAATATTCATGACAACCCACACGCACCTTTCCATCGCCTGCGACAAACGTCGCAGGACACATCCCGCAACAACGGCGCGGTCCGAGGCGGCATCCGCATGAACGGGACACACCTCGCGCGCCGTAGCGCATGCCTGCTACCGCATCATACGATGTTCGCTTGTAATCGTCGGGGTTTGGAACGGACAGCCGGTGCTAAAGTGGGTGAAGGTCGGGGCGGATGGCTTCTTGCCAATCCGGCATCATGTGGACCTGACGGACGAGGTTTTTCCCACCCTGCATAATCTCCCGCGTGAATTTTTCGTCGTACGCCTTCCACGCACTGCGCACAGCGGCGCGGCGCAGGCGCTGCGCGTTCATACAAGTCCGGATCTCCGCCTTGAAAGGCGTCTGGCGCGACAGGCGCAACGCGCCGCCCGGCTCGCCGTTGCGCGCCCGCCGGCCGCAGAAGTAGGCGCGCAGCGGCGCCTGTCGGGGGATATCGTAGCTGTTCTCATGCGCGGCGAAGGGACGGGCGGCGGCGTGCATGCGGGGAACGGCGACGAGAGAGCCGGATGCCCGGGCGATCTTGTGCGTGACCGCGTGCTGCGACACGGGGAGTTCGCGGTGGAGCGGGGAGGCATTTGCCGCAGCCGACAGGAAAAGGCCCACGAACAGCGCCAAAGCGGCGAGAACGCCCTTCGTTTTTCCCGACATCGCCGCACGCTCCTTTCCCCGAACTCGCGCCCGAACAAGATTGACGGATATTTTTCGCAACCGGAATTCTGATTGCAAAATAACAAATTCCCCCGTTCCTGTCAACGGGAGGCGCCATGCCGCTGCGGTCTGTGCTATGATGCGCTGAAACCGCCCGAGCGCGAGGAGGTTTTTCGTAAACATGCAGAGAAATGAAGACTGGGGACGCACCGCGGTTCTTCTGCCGCACGGAATACGGCTGGGCGGCGA
>DAIRUD010000075.1:0-8347 GCA_036803565.1 Synergistaceae bacterium
GAACCGCCGGTGTCGGAGCCGAGGGCCAGCGGCGCATAGCCGACGGCGACCGACGCCGCGCTGCCGCCGCTGCTGCCGCCGGGAACCCGGCCGAGATCGCGGGGGTTTTTCGTCGGCCCGATCAAGGAGTTCTCCGTCGAGCTGCCCATGGCGAACTCGTCGAGGTTGGCCTTGGCCAAAAGCACCGCACCCGCGTCGTCCATGTTGCGAATCGCCGTCGCGTCGTACGTCGGCACCCAGCGCTCGAGAGTCCGGCTGCTGCACGTCGTGCGGATGCCGCGCGTACAGAAGTTGTCCTTAGCCACGTAGGGCACGCCCGCCAGCGGGCCGGGGTCCTCCCCGCGCGCGATCCGCGCGTCCACCGCGCGGGCGCGCTCCAGCGCGTGTTCCTCCGCAACCGTGATGCACGCGTTGACGCGCTTCTCATACTGTCCGATGCGGGCGAGGCAGGCCCTGGCGACCTCCTCCGCGCCGAAACGCTTTGCTCGGACACCGTCGGCGATCTCGCGCGCCGTCATCTCATGTAGTTCCATGCGATCAACCCTCCGCCACGATGCGCGGGACGCGGAAAAAGTCCCCTTCGCTGGTCGGCGCCTCGGTCACGAAGGCGTCCCTGTCCGGCCACACCTGCGGCGCGTCCGACCGGCGCGCCGGAAGTTTTTTCATCTTCCAGGTGAAATCCGGCGTACCAGTGCAGTCCAACTCGCCGACCAACGCGCAGAAATCAAGGATCTCGTTCAGCGAGCATGTCATCTTGTCGACATCCTCCGGAGCGATGCGGAGCTGCGCCGCCTTTGCCATACGGAGCGTGATCTCCCTGTCCACGGTCATTTTCATGCAGCATTCCCCCGTTTTATCGTTTCTCGTCCCTCGATTATGCCTATCCGTTGCCGCCTTCCGCTTCCGCCAGTTTTTTCCGGAACGTTTCTTCGTCCCAAACCGGCAGGCCGAGCGCCTGCGCCTTCAAGAGCTTGCTGCCCGCCTTCTCCCCCGCGACGACGATGTCCGTCTTCTTGCTGACGCTGCCGGAGACCTTCGCGCCCCAGGCGGCGGCCAACGCCTCCGCCTCCGTGCGGCTCATGGAGGACAACTCCCCGGTGAATACCATCCGCTTGCCGGAGAACGCCTCCGCATAGCGGGTCGCGGACTCCTCCGCCTCGCTCATCCGCATGTTCACGCCATAGGCCGCCAGGCGGTCGACGACGGCGGCGTTCCGCGCGTCCGCGAAAAAGCTGTGCACGGATGCGGCGACGATGGGGCCGACGCCGTCGACCGAGGCGATGACGGCCTCCTCGGCGTTGCGGACGGCCTCCATGTCGCGGAAAAAGCGGGCGAGATCCTGCGCGGTCTTCTTGCCGACGTTGCGGATGCCCAACGCGTTGAGCACGGCGTGCAGAGGGCGTTCCTTCGAGGCTGCGACAGCCTCGACAAGCTTCTGCGCGGATTTCTCCCCCATACGATCCAACCCGGCAAGCTGGTCGGCCTTCAGCTCGTACAGATCCGCGACGCTTTTCAGCAACCCGCGGTCGGTAAACTGCGCGACGAGCTTCTCGCCGATCCCGTTGATGTCCATACACTGCCGCGAGACGAAGTGCAGGATTTCCTCGTTCAACTGCGCGGGGCACGATTTGTTCGGGCAGCGAACCGCCGACTCGTCGGGCAGGCGGACGGCGTCCGCCCCGCAGACCGGGCAGAGGAAGGGGATGCGATACGGCGTCTCCTCGCCGGTCCGCGCGTCGACGTCCACGCGCAGCACTTCGGGGATGATCTCGCCCGCTTTGTGCACCCACACCGTATCGCCGATGCGGATGTCCTTGCGGTCGATCTCGTCCTGATTGTGCAGACTCGCCCGGCGCACGGTGGTACCGGAGAGCTGGACGGGTTCGAGCTGCGCCGTCGGCGTCAGCGTGCCCGTGCGTCCCACGGAAATTTCGATGTCGAGCACTTTTGTCCGCTTCTCCTCCGGCGGAAACTTAAACGCTACGGCCCAGCGCGGCGCTTTCGCCGTGCTGCCGAGGCGCTCCCGCAACGCCAGCTGGTCGAGCTTCACGACGACGCCGTCGGTGTTCACCGATTCTTCGAAGCGGCGCGCACCCCAATCGTCCAGGTATCGCCGCACCTCGGCCAGGTCCTCGCAGAGTCTGTTATCTGCCTGCGTCGGCAGGCCTTCCGCCGCAAGCCACTCCAGCATCCCCGCCTGCGTCTCGATCCCCAAATTCCCCGCGTCCTGCACGTGATACAGGTACGCCCGGAGCTTGCGCGATGCGGTAATCCGATGATCGAGCTGTCGCAGACTCCCGGCCGCCGCGTTGCGCGGGTTGGCGAAGAGGGGCTGTTCCTCCTCCTCGCGGGCACGGTTCAGCGCGGCAAAATCCTCGCGCGACATGCAGACCTCCCCGCGCACCTCCACCTCTCCGGAGGCCATTCGCTTCAGCCGTAGCGGCAACGTGCGGATGGTGCGGATGTTCTGCGTCACGTCCTCGCCGACGGCTCCGTCGCCGCGCGTCGAGGCGGTGTGCAGCAACCCGTCGACGTAGAGCAGGGAGACGGCGAGACCGTCGATCTTCGGCTCGCAGAGCCAACGCGGCGTAGTGTCGTCCCCGAGGGATTTCCGCACCCTGTCGACAAACTCCTCCAGCTCCCCCACGTCCAGCGCGTTGTCGAGGCTCTGCATGGGCTGCGCATGGACGACCTTGCGGAACTCGCTGCGCGGCGCTCCCCGCACGCGCATATTGGGCGAGTCGGGCGTCAGCAGCTCCGGAAAGCGCTCCTCGATCGCCGCGAGCTCCCGCAGCAACGCGTCGTATTCGTGGTCCTGAAGCTTCGGCGCATCCAACACGTAATAGAGCGCGTCGTTTTCGGCGACCTCCTTGCGCAGGGCCTCCGCCCTGGCCGCCGCCGCCTCGAAGGACAGCGCCGCCGCGTCCGTCATTCCGCGTTCTCCCCGCCTACCCCAGTGGGCGCATCGTCGGGAAGAGCAGCACGTCCCGAATACTTTTGGAGTCGGTCAGCAACATCACCGTCCGGTCGATGCCGATGCCCAGGCCGCCGGTCGGCGGCAGGCCGTACTCGAGCGCGTTGATAAAATCCTCGTCGAAGGGATGCGACTCCTCGTCCCCCTCGTCCTTCTTCCGCGACTGGTCGAGGAAGCGCTCCCGCTGGTCGATGGGGTCGTTCAGCTCGCTGAAGGCATTGGCGAACTCCCAGCCGTTGATGAAGAGCTCGAAGCGGTCGGTCAGGTCCGGGTTCTCCCGGTTGCGCTTGGAGAGCGGGGAGATGACGGTCGGGTGCCCGAAGACGAACGTCGGCTGGATGAGCTTCTCCTCTACGAAGCGCTCGAAGAAGAGCGGCAGGATGTCGTAGCGCGTGCTGTCGCGGGAGACATCCACGTTACGCTCCTTGGCAACCGCGCGCGCCTCGGCGTTGGTGATATTGATAAAATCGACCCCCGTCTCCTCAAAGACGCTCTCCGCCATCGTGACCCGCTTAAACGGCGGCGAGAGGTCGATCTCGCGCCCCTGGTAGACGATCTTCCGGCTGCCCAGAGCATCCGCGCAGGCGACGAGGATCTTCTCCGTGATGTACATCATGTCCTCGTAGCTACCGTAGGCCCAGTAGACCTCCATCGTCGTGAACTCCGGGTTGTGGCGCGTGTCCATCCCCTCGTTGCGGAAGTTGGGGCCGATTTCGTACACCCGGCCGAACATGCCGACGATCAGGCGCTTGAGGTAGAGCTCCGGCGCGATACGCATGAACATGTCCATGTCCAGCGTGTTGTGGTACGTCTTGAACGGACGCGCGTTGGCCCCGCCGGCAATCGAGGAGAGGATCGGCGTCTGCACCTCGAGCGTTCCGTGCGCCTCCAACACCTCGCGGAAGGTCTTGATGATCAGCGCCCGCTTGCGGAAGACCTCGCGAACCTCCGGGTTGGCGATCAGGTCGACGTATCGCTTACGGTAACGGACCTCGACGTCCTTGAGGCCGTGCCACTTCTCCGGCATGGGGCGCAGAGACTTCGAAAGCAGCGCGAAATCCGTCACCTTGATCGACAGCTCGCCGCGCTGCGTCCGGAAGGGAACGCCCTGCACGCCAAGGATATCCCCCGTGTCGACCCACTTCTTGAAGAAGGTGTAACGCTCGTCCCCCAGCTCGTTCTGCTGGAAATAAAGCTGGATCTGCCCGGTCTCGTCCATCAGGTTCGCGAACGCCGCCTTGCCGTGCCTGCGTAACGTCATGACCCTTCCCGCGACGGATAGCCGGTCCTCGGAGACCTCGTCGGCCAGCAGTCCCTGATAGTGCTCGCGGACGTATTCCAGCGTCTGCTCGCAATTCCAGCGGTCATGCAAAAACGGGTCGTAGCCCTCCTCCGCGCGCAAGCGCTCCAGCTTCTCCTTGCGCTGCCGGAATATCTCCTCCTCCGGCATTTCGTTCGCCTGATTCTTTACATCCTTTTCCTCTGCCAACAAGAGCCACTCCTTCCCCGAAACAGGAACCGCCGCATCTACCGCAGGGTCCGCAAAATACCTTCCTATTTTACATCTTTTACATCATTCTCCCAGTACAATCCTTCCTTCGCGCCCGATCGCCCCGCGCATACGCAGCAGCGTTTCCTCCAATGCGGGCCACTCCCGACATGCGGAACAGGCCTGGCGAATCGCAGAAGCGCCGGAGAAGCCCCGGAAAAGCCCTGGAAGCATCCTGCGCAGCAAAACGAGGGTCGGCGACTCGCCCTCCCGCAACAGGCCGTGCCTGGCGACCGCCAGCATCGCATCGATCCGCGCCGTCGTCTCCGGCTCCAGAAGGGACTGCTCTACGGAATAGCCGAGTGCCGCCAGCGTCCGGGGAATCAAAAACGCGTCGCGCAGCGTCCCGCGCGCCGCCAGTACGGCAACACAGCCCCTTTCAAGGTAAAACACGGCATCCTCCGGGGCATAGACGTCGCCGCTGGCGACGAGCAGCCCGGGAAACCGCCCGGCGATCCCGCACACCGCATCCTTGTCCGCCGTCCCTTCATACCGCTGCGCCGGGGTTCTTCCATGAAGCATCAGAAGATCCGCGCCCGCGTCGAGCAAGAGCGCGCAAAAATCCGCAGTCGGCAGCGGGTGCCGCGCGGGATCGGTGATCCGCAGCTTCACCCACACCGGCACATCAAAGCGTTTCAAGCCAGTGACCATCTCCCGGGCCGTCTCCGGACGCAAGAGCAAAGCCGCGCCGGAACCCTTCTTCGCCACCTTCGGCATGGGACAGGCCATATTGACCTCCAGCGCGTCGAAACACCGTATCCCCAGGGCCAGCTCCGCACCGCGCACCATGCTCTCCGCATCCGGGCCGAAAAGCTGCAACACGAGCGGCCCCGGTTCCGCCTCCTCGCCCAGCATCCGCGCCGTCTTTCGGTTGCGGTAGGACAAACCCATCACGCTGACCATCTCCGTGTGCACGAGCCCGGCACCGATAGCGCGGTGAAACCAGCGAAACGTCTCCGTCGTGATCCCGGCGAGCGGCGCAAGCCATACGGGCGACGAAACCGAGACCCCTCCGACGCGGAGGGGAAACCGTTCAGCGACCGTTTGCCCCATCGCCTGCGCGCCTGCACCTCTCGTAAAGAATCGCCAGCCCGTCGAGCGTCAGCCAGGGTTCCGTGGCGGTGATCGTCGCGGATTGCGCCGCGAGGATCTCGGCGTGCCCGCCGGTCGCCACGACCGGCGTCCTGCGGCCCAATTCCCGGAACATCCGCTCGACGAGCGAATCGACCAGCCCGACGTAGCCGAACACGATACCGGATTGAATCGCCTGTTTCGTGTTGCGGCCGATCACCCGCTCCGGGGGCGTCAGAGCGACCTGCGGCAGCTTGGCCGTTCGCGAGAAGAGGGTCTCCATGCTTACGGCCAGTCCCGGTGCGATCGCCCCGCCGATATACGCCCCCTTTTCCGAGACCACGTCCAGCGTTACCGCAGTCCCGAGGTCGACGGTAATCAACGGGTAGCCGTATTTTTTCATCGCGGCGACGGAATTGACGAGGCGATCCGCCCCCACCTCCCGCGGATTGTCCATCTCCACCGGCATCCCCAGATCCATATCCGGCGACACGACGAAGGGGCGCAAGCCGAGGTAATCGTCGAGCGCATCGCGCCAGACCTCCTCGAGGCGGGGCACGACGCTGGAAAGAATCGCCCCCTTCAGGCTTTTTCGCGGCACCTCCCGGGAGTCCAGCAGACTCTGCATCAACAACCCCGCCTCGTCGCCGGTACGGTCGGCGGACGAAAAACGCCAATGGCCGATCAGTTCCCCCCTGTCGAACACGCCGATCACAATATTCGTATTGCCGATATCGAGAACGAGAAACACGCCGTTACCTCCTTCCGAAGGGTCCATGCCGCTCGGAACACCGTCCGCGCGAACATCCGCCCTCCGGCGCATGCGGGTATTCTACACCAAAACCGCGGCGAAAAAGAGCGCGGAAAGATTGATCCCCACCGCGATCCAGGCCCGCCCGGCGGAAAAACCGCAGGCCCGCCCGAAGCAATAGGACAGCGCGACAACGCCGCAGGCGGCAAGAGTCGTCGAGTAGGGAACGCGCCAAGGGCAGAGCGCGAGTACATTGTAGGAGACGCGCTCCCAACGACCGAAGAGAAATTCCACCGCCGACGCCAGCCGGTACCCTCCGGGAAGACCGAGGAGCGCGGGAAGGGAGACCAACGAGGCCAAGGGAAACAACACACCGAAGACGGGGAGGGCGAAAAAATTGAGGAAAAGCCCGGCGAGCGGCGTTTCCCCAAACGTCCGCGTCGCCTGCACGGAGGTGGCGAGCCAGACGAGGGCTCCCGCCAGCATCGTTTTCAAGCCGCCCGCGATTCGCAAAAAGGAGACCGCCGTCAGGGCGAGGACGGCGAGCATGGAAAGGCGCCAGCCCACATCCCAGAAGAGCCAGGGGTTCCACAGCAGCAGGACCGTTCCGGCGACGGCGGTCGAATTGAACCCGTTCCCCGCCCGCCCCGCCATCCGCCCGAGGATGACGACCTGAGCCATGAAGGCGGCACGCAGGGCACTCGGGGCGGCCCCCGTCAGAACGGCGTACGACCAGACGGCGACGCCGATCCATACGAGGCGATGGCGAAAACCGCGCAGGAGAAACCAACAGAGCGCAAACACGATACCGACGTGGAAACCGGATACGGCCAAGAGGTGCGACGTTCCGGCCTGTCGATGCAGATGCTCCAGAAGTGGGTCGCGCGTTCCGATCCAGGCGGCGGATATATAACCGGCCGTCCTCTGAGGGAGAGTCGAACGAATCCGCTCGCCCAGAATATGCCGCCACCGCGCCGGGCCGACGGCAACGCCGCGCACGATGATTTCCGGATCGGCGACCGCCGCCAGCGCACCGCGCGCCTTCCAGTATCGGAACTCGTCGAACGCGCCCGGATGCCGCGCGCCGCGAAACGCAACGAGGCGGCCGGAAAAGGAGAGGCGCATCCCGGGAGAAACGTTCTCCTCCCCGGTCAACCGCAGGACGAATTTTCCCGACCGGGTCGCGACAAGGGCAATACGTCCTTGTCCCCAGGATCGCTCCGCCTGGACGACACCTTGCGCCGCGATCATCACGGGCAGAGCGGGCTCCGGCCGCAAGCGCGCGGCAAACGAAAGCGTACCGGCAAGCGCGAACAACAGCAATATCCATATGACGGGCAGCGCACCCCGTTCGAAACGGGACATCCCCAACAACGTCCATCCGGCGGGGACGAGGATTGCCGCCGTAGCGGCCACGAGAAACGAACAGCCGAAATCGCCGCGCAAAAACAGGAACGCGCAATACGCAACGAAGAGAAGAAACGCCGGGGCGTTCGCCAGCGGGGAGGCGCAACGGGCCGCGGCGTCGTCCGACAAAAACGAGGACTCCCGGCTATCTTCCCGAGACGGTGACGAGATCCCGGATCACCTCGAAACGCTTGGGGCCGATTCCCTTCACCCGGCACAAATCCTCCGCCTTGTCGAAAGGACCGTTCCTTCTTCGGTATTCGACGATCTGGGAGGCCAGGGTCGGCCCGACGCCGGGCAGACGCTGCAGTTCGCGGGCGGTGGCACGGTTGATATCCAACTTTCCCCGAGGCTTTTCCGGCGGTGCGGAAGCGGGCTTCGAGGCAGTCCGGCGCGGTTCGCCGTCGATCGTTTCGGAAGGTACGGCCCCCTTGAACGGAACCCTCACGTGCTCTCCGTCCGCAAGGCGTGCGGCGAGGTTGATCGCCTCCGGGTCCGCCACCGACGTAAAACCGCCCGCGGCCTGCAGAGCATCGACGACGCGGCTATCGGCCGAAACCTCGTAAACGCCCGGACGAGCGACCGCCCCGGTGAC
>DAIRUD010000076.1:0-8325 GCA_036803565.1 Synergistaceae bacterium
GGAAGTATGTCCCTCCGGCCCCGCCGCAACACCATATCGGAAGAAACGCCGATCAAGGACGCGTCTTCAGTCCTGACTTCCGCAAAGTGTCGCCTCTACGCACGCCCCTTGCGCATAACGGCGAACGCCGCCGTGAACAACAGCATCGCCGCCCCGGCACCGGAGCTACAACCGCCGCCACCGCCGCTCCAATATTCATCCTCGGGCGTCACCGGGGGCTCTTCGCCCGCGACGACGCGAATCGTGAGGGGAACCGTTTTGGTAATGACACCGCTCCCCCTCCCGTCGGCAAGAAGGCGGACGGAATCGATCTGCGCACGAATCGTCGCTTCGTAGAAACCGGAGATGCTCTGCGCAACGGTTCCGAACAACTGGCCGTCGGCGGACATTTGCAGGTCCTCCGGCAACCCCTCGGCGGAGAATACCACCCCGTCCACCTCCGGGTTCGTCACGAACTGGATGCTGACAAGCTGCCCAGGATGCAGCACGAGCACTCCGTCGACCAGCACGCTCTCCGGCACGCGGATGCCGATGGCGTTGGGATCCCCGTGATCGTACACGGTGACCTCGATCACCGACTGGAAGGTGCCTTGCGCGTCGCGGATCGTCGCGATGATGTCGACGACGCCCGCCTTATGGAAGGTGATGGTCCCGTCCGACGCGATCGTGGCGATATCCGGATCGCTGGTTTTCCACTGGACGTTGATCCGGGCCTCCTCCGGAATGGTGACGAGCTTGGCCTGGCTGGTCGTGTCGACGAAGTAAGGCTCCTGTGTGGTCAGGAACATCTTGAACCGTTCGACCCGGTCGTAGGTGGATCCGCCACCGCCACCGCCGTTACCGTCGCCGCCACCACCGCCACCGCCACCAGAGTCCGGGTTCGGCGGTATCACATCGTTCGAGACGATGGACAGCGTAAGTTGATTGGAATTCGCATTCTGCCGCAAGATACCGTCGTACAAACGGCAAAAGACCTGATAGCCGTTGTATTCCAAGGGTGCCGAAGTCAGCGTCACACTTTTCCCCATACCGATCGACTTCCACGCGTCCTCGCCTGCGGTTGCGCTCTCTCGATAGAACCAGGTATAGGTGTCACTGTCCTCATCCCCCACACCCCCGCTGGGCGTCGCCGTAAAAGTAATATCTGTGCCCGGGCGTACCGTACCCGACGGATTGGCCGCAATACTTACGCCGAGATAAGCCGAGTTTACATTCATCACGATCAGGGTGAGCGTATGCGAGGTCGCTTTTGCATTTGCAGAGTCGGTAACCGTACAGGTTATCGTGTACGTTCCCGGCTCCAGGCTGCTCGAATCGACCACCGACAGCTCGGAGTAGGTGGGACTGGTAGCATCAGGGTACTGCATCGCCTGGAATTGCCCGCCCTGATACGTCGTCAGTATAGAATCGACATGGGTTCCACTGTCGTTTACCTTGCTCAGGATCCAGTCGAAGTTCGTATACGACAGGCTCCCCGCCACCGCCCGGACCGAGAAGGATGCGGTCTGCCCCTGCCAGATCGTCTTGGTCTCGGTGTCGTCGATAACGACCGCGGTCAGACCCTGCACCAGCACCAATCTAGAAGTGACCGTGAAGGTGTTGGCCGGGTCCGCGTCGTCCGTGACCGTGGTCGTCACATCGAGAAGTATTCCTTCGTCGCCCGGCTGAATCGCGTCCAAAAGCTCGTTCCAGTCCCAATTGAACGAATCGACGACGGTTCGCGCATCGGCGCTCACCGGCGTGTAGGTGGAGAATGTCTTGCCCCCGCCATTGACGACCGCCGACGGCGTATACGCAGAATACGCAGGCTTCCGCACCGCGGTGATCTTCCAGTCGAACGTGTATTCCCCGCTTCCGCCAAGACCATTCACCACGATCGGCACCGCATACCCGAGGGTGGATTGGTTGATGTCCGGACTCGCCACGTACACTTCTGCATACTGTCTCGTCGGCGATATCGTAGCACTGACGCTCACCGCCAACTGATCGGTACGGTTCGACTCCACATAGTTGCTCGTGACGTTCGTCGAGAAGGTATCGTTCAGGCGCTCGACCTGCGCGTAGAAAACCGCCTTGTTGTCGGCGGCGCCGATGTTCTGTTTCGTGTAAGTCAGGGCCTGTCCCAGGTTGATCGGTGAACCCATCGCAGGCTGCTCGAACCAGAAGACACGCTCCGTCCCCGTCCCTCCGACGCGGGTTGCCGTCAACTGCAAGTTCTGCCCTGGAGCAACCGCGATCTTTCCGCCGCTCGCCGCCGGATTTGTCGTGATCGTCGGTTTCTGAATCGGTGGAGCGCTACGGATCTCGCGCCGCGTGGAGGTCGGGACGGGGGTCGCCGCTGCCGCCGCCGTGCCGTCCTGCACTGTCATGTAATAATAATAAGTACCTGTATCCCCGGCCGGGACCGTATACCGGAAAGCCCCGTTACCATTCGTGTCGCTGTTGTTTGTCGCACTGGCGGTCAATTCCTGGGGGGTTCCCCCGGCCAGGGAATTGGAGCGCCACAACTTCCAGGTCCAGGTCGGTGTGGGGCTCTTCGACTGTGCCGTCGCCTTGAAATCGAGCACCGTCCCCGTTTGGATGTACTGATATGTCAGGTCGTTCGTGATGTTCTTGCTGTTGTATTCGATCGTGACCGGGCTGGCGACGAGCGCATCGGTGATTGTGACCCGGAACGTTCCCGACGTGGCAGAGTGTCCGTCACTGTCGGCGACGACACAGTGATACTGAACGATGTCGCCGGCGACGCCGGGGATGATGGGTGTCGTGATCTGTGTATATTGCGCATTCCACGTACCGCCGTTCAATTCGGTCGTATCTTGCCAATTCGATCCGACCAATTTCCGCCAGCGGCGGGTCAGCCCGTCAGTCGCACTGTCGCCGCCGTAGGCGGTGAAATCGAAGCGCGTCGTGCTCCCCACGGGAATGCTGATGTTCGTCGTTGTCGTCGGGGATATCGCGACATCCACCTTGACGGTCACCGTATTGGTTTTCGCCGTGAGCGACGGATATTTCTTGTCGGTGACGACACAATAGTACTGTTGCCCGTGAAGTTTCCAGGCCTCCGCCGCGAAGGGCACGGTAAAGGTCATTTTCGTCGTCTTCGTGCCGCCGACCTTGTAACCGTCGAACGGAGCGGGGGCGTCGTACAACTGCTCGTCCGTCGGATTATCGACGCGATACCATTGTATGGTGTAGTTGTTCTTGTTATAGCCCACCGGCGGCGTGAAATCCATTGTCAGGGAAAGCGCGTTGCCGCCGGGCGTCACGGTGATACCCGCAGGCTGCATGGAGATCGTCGGAGGCGCCTGTACGATCAGGGTCGCCGTATAGCTGTAGCCCTCGAAGAATTCGTGGCCCGCTACGTCCGACTGCGCGTATACCCGATATAGATCACCCGCCTGAACATCGCCAGCCGGAACCGTCAGCGTCTGCAGCGCACCGGCAGAGACACCGGAAAACGTCGCGCCTGTATATCCTCCCGGCACATCGGTCCAGGTTGCGCCGCCATCCGTGCTTTTCTGCCACTTCCCGTCGTAGGTATCGTTCGTAATACCAGTGTTCGTGTCGATGGCAGCGCTAAACGTCGCGTTCTGTCCGGCGGCGAACGTGTTCGTCGCCGGGTTGGGCGAGAAGGCAACCTGGTTGTAGACCTTCAGGGTGATCATGCTTCCGCCGTTCATGCTCGCGTACGTCCCCTGGTCGGAAACTTTCAAAGGGTTGATCGTCAGCGTACTGCCGGCCTGACCTGCGATGACATTTCCCGAATGATACCATGCGTAAGGCGCGCTGCCTTCATTGGCCGTCAGGGTAACGCCCGTCCCGGCCACGGTAGAATAGCTGCCGTTGCCCTCGTCGATGACATGCGACGGAGGACTGAACGATGCCCAAGGCGCTGCCGCGTGCGCGGCACTTCCCGCAAAAAACAAAGCTGTCAAAAACATGCAATAAAACGCAATACCCCGAAAAACCCTCCAACCCACTCTCATTTTTTCTCCTCCTTTTCTATATTGGAACGCTTCATTGGAACGCTTCCGCGCTTGTGCGGCTCGGCACCGATGCGGCAAAGCAAACAACATTCATCGGCAGGCAAAACGCAGGCTGAGCGATTGAAATGCAAACGCTTTTTCCATACAGCTCGGTAAAATTTAATGAATTTATGGCGATTTGCCATAATTTATGCTAGTATATGTGGACAGCTTTCTCAACGAACACCGCATTTATACATACATGATAAAAAATCAACGTAATTACTTAAAATATATTATTTTAATGTTGTTAACTGTTTTTACGGATAATAATAAATAAACTTTCATGATTCCTTTTCGCCGTGGAAGCGTATATGTCGTTTGCGGTGCCTTGAGTGGTGTGGGCGTTTCTACAGGGGTTTGACCGCGATTCGCGAATCTCCGGGCATACGAAGACAAAAACGCCCCTGGCCGATAAAGGTTCGTCGGCCGAGGGCGTCCGCCTGGAATTATCGCCGTATTCGTGTTGCGTTTGGGAATTATCTCAATCGTGCTGTATCTTGAATATGCCTCGCAGCCACACGGGTTTATCTATCCATTATTTCATGCACAGGGCAGGCAAGACAATAAACCCGCGTATCGACGGGTTCAAAGCGTGCAGCGTGCAGCGCCAAGAGTGTTTCCTGTGCTCGATCAGCAGCGTCTTTCCCCATGGTTCGATGTTTTCCAGGCGATCAGGACCACGCCGACGAGGATGCAGGCGCAACCCGCGAGTTTCGCGGGCGACATGCGCTCGCCCAGGATCAGCACGCCGAGGACGACGCTGGTGATCGGCTCGAAGGTCGATAGAATGGAGGCGGCCGTCGCGCCCACGCGCTTGATGCCGATCTGCAGGAGGGTGATGCCGAAAATGGAGGCGAAGAACGAGACGATCCACGCATAGCACCAGGCGCGCGGCGTCAGGGAGAGGGTCAGCGAACCGCTGGCGAGGCCGTAGCCCCCGGAGAACAGCGCCGAGAAAACGCAGAACCAGAACGTCAGCTTGAGGTAGTGCATGCGGAAGAGGCCGCTCTTTTCCACCGCGATCGCGTAATACGCGAAGGTCAGGCCGGAGAAAAGAGCCAGCGCGACGCCGAATGCGCTGCCGTTTCCCGCCGCGAGCCCGTCGGCCGAAAGCACGACGCCCACCGTCCCGGCGACGAGCGCGGCGACGGTGACGGACGTCATGCGGTCTCGGTAGAAAGCGACGCATCCCAGGCTGACGAGGATCGGGTAGACGAAATGCAGCGTCGTGGCCATGCCGACGGGGATATACGCATAGGAGGCGTAGAGCGTGATCGTCGTCAACGCGCCGCCCATACCGCAGGCGAGAAAAAGGCTCCACAGCTCCCGACGCGTGACGCGGACCGAGATGTTCGAGTACGCCAGCACGGCGAACAGAAGCGGCAGGCAGAGGCTTGCCCGCAAAAACGTCATGGTCACGCCGTTCGCCCCTCCGTCATAGGCGATGCGCGTCAGGATCGGCGTGAAGCCGAAGATGAGCGCGGACGTTATCGTATACACGACCCCTCTGTTGACAACCATCGCCGAACCGCCCCCACATGCCGCGCACGTTCGATTACTCTTTTCGTACAGGCCGATTCAGTATAACACTCCGTGAATCCGTCGAATTACCGACTTGACGGCATCGATTCGCCGGCAAAAGCGGCTATAATTTTCGAAATCGCCGCAACGGCGGCGACGAAGCGGACAACAGCAAACCTTGATCGGAGGAATGTATCGTGAAACGCAACACAACCCGAACGGCGGCATGCATCTTGATTTGCGCGGCGCTTCTCCTCTCCGCTCCCCTCACTGCCCTGGCGGCGCAGGACTGGCCGATGTTCCGGGCCAACCCGCTGCGCACCGGCACGCTTTCCGCGGCACCCGCCCAGCAGGGAAGGATCGCGGGCCAGGTCGCCTGGCAAAGACCGGCGGGGCAACCCATCCAGTCCTCGGCGGCCCTGTCCGACGGCATCCTCTACTTCGGCAGCAACGACGGCAGCCTGTACGCCGTGCGGGCGGAGGACGGCGCGCTCCTCTGGAGCTTCGCCACGGAAAACTGGATCTACTCCTCGCCCGCCGTCGGCGCGGGACTCGTCGTATTCGGCAGCTACGACAGCCGGGTCTACGCCCTCGACCCCCGCAGCGGTGCGGAAAAGTGGCGATTCACCACCCACAACTTCGTGGCCTCGTCGCCGGCGATCGCGGACGGGCGGATCTTCTTCGGCAGCATCGACGGCAACGTCTACTGCGTCGACGCCCGCACCGGCTGGGAGCGCTGGCAGTATAAGGCGGGCCGCGAGGTCTACGGGTCGCCGGCGGTCGCGGACGGCGTCGTCTACATCGGCAATCACGACGGCAAACTGATGGCCCTCGACGCCAAGACGGGCGGCCTCAAGTGGCGCGCCATCGTCGGCGGCCCCATCGTCGCCGCCCCGGCGGTGGCGGACGGATACGTCTACTTCGGAAGCTGGGACGGCAAGCTTTACTGCGCGGAGATCAAGAACGAAGCGGTCGTCTGGGAGTACGACGCGGGCGGCTCCATCGAGTCCGCGCCGCTCGTCGCGGAGGGAAGGGTCTATTTCGGCAACCTCAACGGAACGATGACGGCACTGAAAGCCTCGAACGGTTCGGTCCTGTGGCGGGCGGAGACGGGACAGACGATCGCCTCGGCGCCGACGCTGCACGGCGGCCGCCTCTACTTCGGCAACAACGACAACGACATCGTCTGCCTGGACGCAAGGAACGGCAAGGAGATCTGGCGCATCAAGACCAACGCCGCCGTGACGACCTCCCCCACCGCCGGGCCGGACGCCATCTACATCGGCGGACAGGACGGCGTCATGCACTGCATCCGCTGAACGACGACATCGCCGGAAAGGAGGGCCGTCCATGCATCTTTTCGCACGGTATCCGCGCAGAACACTCCCTGCACAGCGAAACCCCAACACCCGGGGGGCGGCCCTTCTTCTCCTGTGCCTTGCGTTGTCCGCGCTTGCCGTCGTCCCTGCGCCGGGCACGGCCGCGTCGGAGGATGATAGCCGGGGGGCGGCGCTGCACCGCGTCCGCGTGATCGACGGCTACGCGGACCGGGAGTACGCCGAACGGGGGGACGTCGTGGCGGTGCGGGCCGCCTACCCCAACTCCTGGTGGCGTTTCGACATCTGGGTCTCCGAACAGGGGGGCGGCATCCAGTTCGCCAACCGCACGCGCCCCGCGACGACGTTCGTCATGCCGGACCGCGCCGTGACGGTGCGCGCCCTGTTCATCCGGGGCGACTATGACGACCACGGCATTGCCGTCGGCGGTTGCACGACAACCGCAACGGCACCCCTGCCGCTTCTCCTGGCGGCATTCGCCCTCGTCCGCAATCGCAAGGCGGGCAAACACCGCTAAGCCGCGCGCCAATCCGGGTTGTGCGGCGCACCGCTCAGCGCAGTTCGAGAAAACGCGCCGCGCGCCCCCGGAAAAACGCCGTTTGCTCGAACCCCGCCGCCCGCATGCAGTCCATGGCCTGCGGGATGCCCGCGCCGACGGACCCCAGGTCGTGCGAGTCGGAACCGGCGGTCACGATTTCCCCCCCGGCCTCCCGAAACATCCGGACCACCTCCGGCGCGGGCAACAGCCCCACCTCGCCCCTCCGCAACCCGGAGGTGTTGATTTCGATGCCCTTGCCCGCGGCCGCGACCTCGCGAAGCACCCCGCGCAGCGCATCGTAGTAATCGGCGGGCCGGAAACGCTCCCGCGCGCGCATATACCGCAACTGATAGTTGATGTGCCCGACGACGTCGTAACAACCGCAGGCCGCAAGCTCCAGCAGTTCCTCGTAATAGCGCAGCAGCAGCGAATCCAGATCGACCGCGGCGTAATCGACAAAGTAGAAATCCGGCTCGCCGCGAAGGCGGTGCAGCGAACCGATGACGAAATCGAGCCCCGGGTCGTCGAGCAGCGCCCGCGAGAGCGCGACGTCATGATGCGGCTCCCCGAGTTCTATCCCCATGGCGATCTCCAACCGATCGCCGTATACCTCCCGCGCCTTGGCGACATCGGCGAACAGTCGACGCTTGACCTTCAGGCAAGCCTCCAACCCCGCATCCGCGTCGCAGTGGTCGGTAAAGGCGACGCCCCGCAAGCCGCGCTCCAGCGCGGCGGCACAGATCGCCCCGACCTCGTCGCTGCCGTCGTGCGAATTGCACGAGTGTACGTGGCTGTCGTACAGATTGCGATACATTCCATTCCTCCCTCAAAGAAAAAACCCATTCCCCGGCAGGGATCACACACCCCCAACACCCCCGATCCGCAAATCGCTTTTCGC
>DAIRUD010000077.1:0-8288 GCA_036803565.1 Synergistaceae bacterium
TTGGCGGGGTGTGGGGCGGAGCCCCACGAAGTGAAAATGTCCCGACGGGGAGGGCCGCAACCATTGCCGCCCTCCCTCCATAAATGCCGTTACACACAAATTGGTCAATATAGGTAAAAATACCAATGTGCCGATTTGTCATTTCCCGTAACATATCTCGCAAATGGGGCAATATGTTGGGAGGGAAGCAAAATGACAAGAAGAGAGATTCGCAGGATCGTACGGGGCGTGGCGACAGAGGATGGCGCGGGCGTGAAGCTCACCCGGGTCATCGGCAACAGGGACGTCGCGGATTTCGACCCCTTCCTGATGCTGGACGCCTTCGACTCCACGAACCCCGATGATTATACGAAGGGCTTTCCCGATCATCCCCACCGGGGGATCGAGACGGTGACGTACCTCGTCGAGGGCGAGATCGAGCACGGCGACAGCACCGGCGGCGAGGGGCGCATCGGCGACGGCGACTGCCAGTGGATGACGGCCGGTTCCGGCATCATCCATCACGAGATGCCGAAGCCCGCGCGGCGCATGCTGGGGTTGCAGTTCTGGATCAACCTGCCGCAGAAGGACAAGATGGCGCCGCCCAAATATCACGGGGTCACGGCGGACAAGATTCCCCTGGTGCGCGAAGAGGGTGCCGAGGTGCGGGTGATCGCGGGCGCATATGCGGGGACGCCGGGCGCCATGCGGACCGATTATGTCCAGGCCACCTTCCTCGACGTGGATGTGCGGGCCGGTGCGGAGTGGAGCATGCCGACGCCTCGCGAGGCGACCGTGTATCTCTACATATTGTCGGGGGCGGGGCGCTTTTCCGAGCGTGACGAGCCGGTGATGTACAAGAACGCCGTCCTCTTCACACCGGGTGAAGAAGTGCGGGTTCGCGCGGGCAGCGAGGGCGTCCGCTTCGTCCTCTGCATGGCGGATCCGCTGCGTGAGCCGGTCGCCTGGGGCGGCCCCATCGTGATGAACACGGAACAGGAGTTGGATGCGGCGTTCCGCGAGCTGCGGAACGGGACCTTCATCAAGGATCGCGCGGACGGATAGCACGGATAGCGGAGTCGCGTGTGGCAACGGCCTTGCCGAAACAGGAGGCGGGGGGATCGCGATCGTCCGGCACGCTGCTGTTGTCGACGGGGCGCAGCCCTCCGGAGGGTTGGTTTTGAAGATACTCCGGAGGCGGTGCGCGGAGGCCGGCGGGTGAGACGCCCGTCGGCCTCTCCTGTTTCTCGGAGCAGGCGGGGTCACTTCGTGGGGCTCCGCCCCACACCCCGGCAGGGGATTCCATCCCCTGCACCCCTTATCCTTTATGTCTCGGAACGGCTCGCTTCGGCCGGGTGTTTGGCGCGCCTATAGGCTGTGCGACATTATCGCGTCGAGCGGGTAGGTGTCCCCAGTCTCCGCGTCGGCGCGGTATCGGTGGTTGGCCTGGAGGTACTTGCGGAGTTTGAAGGGGGTGTTGACGTTCGCCGGGTTGGCGGCGCGCGCCAGGATGTTCGTCCAGGTGTAGAAACGTTTTTGCGCCTGCGCGCAGAGCGGCGTCAGCCTTTCGGCCTCGATGCCCGCAGGGCGGAACGTCGGTTCGTCGTAGCCGCGCTTCTCGTTGAGCCACCATTTGCTGCAGGTCAGCTTCCCCTCGGCTTCCAGGCGGCGAAAGAGCGGCGTGCCGGGGTACGGGGTCAGCGGGCGGAATGTTGCGGTGTGGAATTTGTGCCGCAGGGCGTATTGGAGGGTTTCGTCGAACGACGCCTCGCCGTCGGCGTCGTAGCCGAAGACGAAGCTCCCGCAGACGGCGATGCCGTGCCGACGCAGGTTGGCGAGCGCTTCGTCGAGGATGGAGGCGTTGAATTTTTTATGCATCGCCCGCAGGTTGTCCCGGTGCAGGCTCTCGATCCCGACCAGCGCGCCGACGCAACCGCTGCGCGCCATGAGGCGCAGAAAATCATCGTCCATGGCGGCGGGCAGGCTCATCCTGGATATCCAGCGAACCCCTTCCCCCTCCAGCTCTTTCATCAACTCCTGGGCCGCGTCCGGCTCCGCGGAGAAGTTGTCGTCGACGAGCAGGTGCAGATCGGAACCTCGCCGCATGGCGCGGATCTCCGCGACGACGTCGCGCGGCGGCCGCTGGCGGCGTGTTTTCCGCGCGCAGGCGCTGGGTGCGCAGAATTCGCAGGCATGGCGACAGCCGCGCCCCGTCTCCACGAGGGCGATCGGCAGGTAGCGCCGGTTTCCGAACACGCCGCGGTCCGGCCGGATATCGTTGAGCGGGGCGTCCTCCGGCGCGAAGTACATGTGCTGCAAGCTGTTGTGGCGAAGGTCGTCGAGCGCCTGTGCCCAGAGGGGCTCCACGTCGCCCACCAGCACGGAGTCGGCGTGTTCCCCGGCCTCGAATGCGGCGAGCGTCGCGTGCGGCCCGCACAACAGGACCTTTGCGCCCTTCTTGCGGAATTGCGCGGCGATGTCGTAGGCGCGCTGTGCCGCATGCGTTTCTACATGGATCGCGGCGGCTTCCGTCGGCGTCTCGAAGTCGATCTCTTCCATGCGGTCGTCGAAAAAGGCGACCCGCACGTCCTTCGGGGTTGCCCCCGCCAGAATCGCGATGCGGAGCGGTTCCAGCTGCCGCGGATGGGGCGAACGTTCGCCCGGGCGGCGTCCTGTCGCGGGTTGCACAAGGGTCAGCTTCATCTCCGCGCTTCCTCCTGCAAATCGTTCTGCCGGACGTACGGCGGTGTTGCCCCGCCCGGCGCGCCTGGACCAGTATAGCACAGCGGACAATCCGCCCCGATGCGGCAAGGGGGCCGTTCCGCGAGGCGGTCCAAGGCGCGTCGCGCTGTCTTTGCCACTTTCTCCCGTCGCCTCCCCGGCGGGCGCGGGTAAAAAGTGGGTGTAGCGCGAAATCGACGACCAACCGCAATGAGTGCCTCTTGTCGGGAGGGCGGTTGCTGCGAGACTGTCGCCGGTCGGGGTGGCGGGCGAGACCGCACAAGTAGCGGCGCCGCCGAGGCGTGCTTACTCCACCGTGACGCTCTTCGCCAGATTTCGCGGCATGTCGATATCGCGGCCCAGCGTCCGTGCGGTGTGGTACGCGAAGAGCTGGAGCGGGACGACGCCGACGAAGGGGAGGAGCTCCGGCTCCGTGTGCGGCAGGTAGATGACGTCGTTGCCGTACTGCACCGCCTCCTCGTCCCCCTCGGCGGCCAGGAGAAGGATCGGCGCGTTGCGGGCGCGGCACTCCTCGACGTTGGAGAGCGTCTTCTCGCGCAGGTCGTTGTCCGGGACAATGGCGACGACCGTCATCTTCTCGTCCAGCATGGCGATAGGGCCGTGCTTCATCTCGCCCGCCGCGTAGGCCTCGGAGGGGATATAGGCGATCTCCTTGAGCTTCAGCGCCCCCTCCAGGGTCAGGGGGACGCTCTCGCGCCGCCCGATGAAGAAGAAGCCCTTGGAGTCGGCGTACTTTTCCGCGAGCAGGCGAATCTCGTCGTTGCGCTCCAGAATGCCGTGCAGGCGCGTGGGCAACGCCCGCATCCCGGCGACGATGCGGGCCTCGTCGCTGGCGGAGAGCGTGCCGCGCTCCTTGAGCAGGTGGAGGACGAGCAGCGCCAGCAGGCCGATCTGGGCGGTGAACGTCTTCGTCGCCGCCACGCCGATCTCCGGCCCGGCCAGGGAGAGGAGCGTGTGCTCGACCTCGCGGTCGATGGTCGAGCCGCGCACGTTGGTCACGGCGATGCAGTGCGTGCCCTTGGCGCGGGCCAGCCGGGCGGCGGCCAGCGTGTCCGCGGTCTCGCCGCTCTGCGATACGAGGATCGCCAGGGTGTCGTCGCCGCCGTGCACGTTGCGGTAACGGTATTCGGAGGCGACCTCGACGCGGATGTCCAGATCCGGGTCGAGCGACTCCATGATGTCCTTGGCCACCTGCGTCGCGTAGTGCGACGTGCCGCAGGCGACGAATTGCACGCGGCGGACGCGCCGCATCAGGTCGCAGGGGAGGGAGAGGCTGCGCTCCATGTCGACGCTGGTCACCGAGGTGTTGGCGTCGACGGTGAGGCGCAGGACGTCCGGCTGTTCCTCGATCTCCTTGCGCATGAAGTGTTCGTAGTGTCCCTTGTCGGCCATGACGCTGTCCCAGTCGAGATGGATCGTCGCCTTGTCGTGCGGCGTTCCGTCGAAGCCGTAGAAAGAGCAGCCTTCCGGGCGCAGGCAGGCGATCTCGCCCTCCTCCATGAAATAGAGGTCGTGCGTGTAGGCGAGGAGCGCCGTCGGGTCGGAGGCACAGTAGCTCGCGCCGTCGGCGTGGGCGACGACGAGCGGGGAGCCCTTGCGCGCGCACCAGATCTCGCCGGGGCGATCGCGCAGGAGGATGACCAGGGCGAACGCCCCGGTCAGGGATTGCGCCAGCTCGGACATCGCCCGCAGGGCGTCGCCCTTGTAGATGTACGCCAGGAGCTGGCAGGGGGACTCGGTGTCCGTCTCGGTGACGAAGCGGATCCCCTCCGCCTCCAGTTTCGCGCGGATCTCGCGGGCGTTTTCGATGATGCCGTTGTGGAGCAGGGTGACCATGCCGTCGCAGCTTTCGTGCGGGTGGGCGTTGGTCTCCGTCACGCCGCCGTGCGTCGCCCAACGGGTATGTCCGATGGCGGATCGAGCGTCGGGAAGCTGCGGCAGCATCTCCTCGACGCGCTGGGCCAGGTCCGTGACGCGCCCGACCATCTTGACGCCGCGCACCTCCGCCCCGCAGTGCAGGGCCAGTCCTGCGGAGTCGTAACCCCGGTACTCCTGACGGGCGAGGCCGTCCAGGATGATTTTCGTGATTTCGCGCGCGGGCTGTCGCTCTCCGACGTAGCCCATGATTCCGCACATGTGCCGACACCTCGTCTCTTTCGTTGGGGCGCGAACGGATCGCGACCGCTCTCGATATTATAGCGCAAGATGCTTGCGCGTCCGGAACGCACGTCCATATGTATTATCACGCCGAGGGCCCTGCCTGTGTCTTGGGCTGGATGGTGTGCTATAGTATTCGTCGGCCCCGGGCTTCATGCGCGGGAGCGTGCGGGGGGTGATCGCATCAAGGTGCTTGTCGATGCGGACGCGTGTCCGGTCAAGGAGGAAATCCTGCGGGCGACGCGCCGGGCGGGGGCGGCGCTGCTTTTTTTCATCGACACGGCGCACGCGCTGCGCCCCGACTACGGCGAGGTCGTCACCGTCGCGACCGGGCATGACAGCGTGGACTACGCGCTCCTCTCCCGCGTCGCGCCGGGGGATATCGTCGTCACGCAGGATTACGGGCTGGCCGCGATGGCCCTGGCGAAGGGCGGGCGCGCGATCCACCCGAGCGGCCTCGTTTACGACGCGACCAACATCGACGCCCTGCTGGCCGAGCGCCACCGAAGCGCGAAGATCCGGCGCGGCGGCGGGCGGACGAAGGGGCCGCGCAAGCGCACCGACGAAGACGACGCGCGTTTTGCCGCCGCTTTCGCCGCGCTGCTGGCGGACGCCATACGGGATTGCAACGGAGGGAAGGGGTAGAATGGGAATCATCGCCATCGTGGGACGCCCGAACGTCGGCAAGTCCTCGATCTTCAACCGTCTGCTGGGGCGGCGGGAGGCCATCGTCGACGACTTTCCGGGCGTGACCCGGGATCGTCTGTACGGTGAAATCACCTGGAACGACCATCGCTTCTACATCGTCGACACCGGCGGTATCATGGGCGAGACGGAGGGCGCGCTGCCGGAGATCGTCTCGCGCATCGAACTGCAGGTCGCCCAGGCGTTGGACGAGAGCGACGGCGTCGTCTTCGTGCTCGACTCGCGGGACGGACTGACCGTCATGGACGAGCAGCTGGCCGCCATGCTGCGCCGCGGCGGGCGCAAGGTCATCGTCGCGGTGAACAAGGTCGACAACCCCGAGAAGCAGGATACGGTCTACGAGGCGTCCGCGCTCGGTTTCGAAAAGGTCCTGCCGGTCAGCGCCGAGCACAATTTCAACATGGGCGACCTGCTCGACGAGATGGTCGCGCTGCTGCCGGACGAGGGGGAGTTCGAGGCCTCCGAGGACATCCCCGTCACCATCGTCGGCCGCCCCAACGTGGGCAAATCCAGCCTGCTCAACGTCCTGGCCGGGGAGGAGCGCTCGCTCGTCTCCGACGTGCCGGGGACGACGCGCGACGTCGTCGACACCATCGCCGAGATCGACGGCACGCGCTTCCGCTTTCTCGACACGGCGGGCTTGCGCAGGAAGGCCCGCATCCACACCGACGTGGAGTACTATTCCAACGTCCGTACCTATCAGGCGATCGACAAGTGCCGCGTGGCCGTCGTCATGCTCGACGCGACGGAACTCGTCACGGAACAGGACAAACGCCTGGTCGGGCAGGTCCTCGAGCGCGGCAAGGGGCTCGTCGTCGTCGTCAACAAATGGGATCTCGCGCCCAACGACGAAAAGGTGGGGGATCGGATGCGCAAGAAACTGCGCGAGGAGCTTCCGTTCGCCGCGCACGCGCCCGTCCTGTTTCTGTCGGCGCTCACCAAGCGCGGCGTCTCCCGGCTCAACCAGCATATCGTGGCGGTCGACGAGAACCGGCGGCGACGCATCTCCACGTCGGAGCTCAACCGCCTGGTGCGGGAGGTGCTGGCCTTCGAGCGCATGCCGGGAGACGGCCGGGGGCGTTACCTGAAGATCGGCTACTGCACGCAGGCCGACGGTGTGCCGCCCGCCTTCGTCTTTTTCGTCAACGACGACCGCCTCGTGACCCGTCCCTTCACGCGTCGCCTGGAGAATATCCTGCGTAAGATGGCGGACTTCTCCGGGGTTCCCCTGCGGTTGTTTTTCAGGAGAAAAGAGGAAAAAAGGGCCTCATTATAAAAAAAACTTGACCGGAAGCGGGTTTATATGCATAATTACGGTACATTTCCGGGCGGGTGCCCTGAAAATGCTGGAGCGGCAAGGTTTCCCGAAGGGAAGCCATATATTTCACGGAGGTGAATATAGAGTGACGAAAGCGGAATTGGCAAATGAGGTGGCAATGGCGGTAGAGGGTCTCACCAAGAAAAAGGCGGCGGAAGTCGTCGACGCGGTTTTCGCGGCGGTTCAGGGCGCGCTCGCCAAGGGCGACAAGGTGCAGGCTGTCGGCTTCGGCACGTTCGAGGTGCAGCATCGCGCGGCGCGCAAGGGACGCAACCCGCAGAATCCGAAGGAAGAGATCAACATTCCCGCGAAGAAGGTTCCCGTGTTCCGCGCGGGCAAGGCCCTGAAGGACGCCGTCAACACCCCCGGAAAGAAAAAGTAAATCCGCGAAGAACGAATCGTCTCTGCTTTTTACATGAAAGCGACTGCCGCCGGGTATGTCGCTTTTTTTATGACCCGTGCGGCTGGAGGTGTTGGGTATGTTGCCGGAAACGCTGCAATGGAGGGGGGACGCCCTGCGCATCGTGGACCAGCGCGCCTTGCCCGACGCGTTGCTCTATCTCGACTGCCGCGACGTCGCCGACGTCGCCGGGGCGATCCGTACGCTCGCCGTTCGCGGCGCGCCGGCCATCGGAATCGCGGCGGCCTATGGGGTTGTCCTCGGTGCGCTCGCCGACCGCAACGCCGTTTCCCGACACATCGAGACGCTGGCGGCGACGCGTCCGACGGCCGTCAACCTCTTCTGGGCCTTGGAGCGGATGCGCGGCGTCGCCGCCCGCAGCGCGGGCGAGGCGCGGGAGGCGTATCTCGCCGCCCTGCTCGCGGAGGCGCGGGCGATTCACGCCGAGGACGTCGAGAACAACCGGCGCATGGGCCGTTTCGGGCAGGAACTGCTGCCCCGGGAGGCGGCGGTGCTGACGCACTGCAACGCGGGCGCGCTGGCGACCGGCGGCTACGGCACGGCGCTGGGCGTGTTGCGCGCGGCACGGGAGGCGGGAAAGCGAATCCGCGTCTACGCCGACGAGACGCGCCCCCTGCTGCAGGGCGCGCGCCTGACCGCGTGGGAGCTGGCGGAGGACGGGTTCGATGTGACGCTCATCTGCGACGGCATGGCGGGTGCCTTGATGGCCTCCGGCCGCGTCGACGCGGTGATCGTCGGGGCCGACCGGATCGCGGCCAACGGCGATGCGGCGAACAAGATCGGGACCTACGCGCTGGCGGTCCTGGCGGCGCATCACGGCATTCCGTTTTACGTCGCCGCGCCGCGCAGCACGTTCGACGCGGCGATCGCGAGCGGGGCGGACATCCCGATCGAGGAGCGTGACGGCGGGGAGATCCGCAGGCTGCCCGGCGGGCAGTCGGTTCCCGAGCGCATCCCGGTGTGGAA
>DAIRUD010000078.1:0-8060 GCA_036803565.1 Synergistaceae bacterium
GTCGGCGCGGACGGTTTCGCGCCCGGCCGCGACCGCCCCGCTCGCGGCGGAGCGCGATACGGACGCGGTTGCGTCCAGTGCGCGCGACACGCGGGCGGAAACGTCCTTCGTCGACGCCCTCGCCCAGAGCGTCGCTTCCGGTCCGGACGGCGCGCGGGATCCCATGGCGCTGTCCACCACCCCCCGCCCGCTGCCCGTATCGTATCCGCTGAACGCGGAGAACCCGTTCGGCGACGGCGTCCTGCGGACGCTGGAGATCATGCGCGGCGAGTCGGTCTCGGAGGCGCGGATGATCGTCGATCCTCCGGCGCTGGGGCGCATCGACGTCTCCCTGCAGGCGACGGCGAACGGCGTCGAGGCCTCCTTCCGGGTGGACAACGAGGGGTTGAAGCAGATGCTCCAACAGCAGATCGACGTTTTGAAGGAAAGTTTGCAGGCCCAGGGTATTCATGTCGCGGGCCTGACGGTCGATATTAGAGAGAGGGAAGACCGTGGCGGTCGCGGAGACCTCTACGGGACGAAAGGGAAGGGTCGCCGTATCGGCGGCGTCGAGGCGGCGGACGGCGAAATGCCGGAGGCTGCGTCCGTTTCCCGGATCGATCTTGAGCGCGGTCTCCTCAATTGGGTGGCATGAAGCCCCTGTAACTTTTTCTCCGAGGAGGGGTCGGATATGGCAGACGTTTCTTCCGTCGGCAGCGCTTGGACGAAATACGAGGATACGATCAAGAAGGACAGCGGCGGGGACAGCCTCGGCAAGGAGGATTTCCTCAAGTTGCTGATCGCGCAGTTGACGAACCAGGACCCGACGAACCCCATGAACGATACGGAGTTCGTGTCGCAGCTGGCGACCTACTCGGGACTGGAACAGCAGATGAACATGAACAAGAACCTCGAGACGTTGATCAACTCGACCAACGCGAGCACGGCGACGACGGCGATCATGCTGATCGACCGGATGGTCGGCTATCTCGACGAGGACGGCAAGATGTGCACCGGCGTCGTGCAGTTCCTCGACATCGTCGACGGCGAGGTCAACCTCTATATGTACGACGGCTCCTACATCCCCTTCAGCAAGGTCGAACAGGTCGCCAACGTCCCGGTCAGCGTTCCGGACGATGATGACGGCGGCGAGGGCGAAGGGGAGAAGGAGCCCGCCGAGGGGGCGTAGCGCCCCGGGCTTTCGAGGCCCGCGCCGGAAACGGAAACGCGATACCCCATGCGGATGTTGGCGGTATGACGGCAAAGGATTGCAATATACAATCGGGAGGCAAAAAAGATGCTTCGATCTCTTTATTCGGCCGTCAGCGGCGTTAAGGCACACCAGACGTACCTCGACGTGACGGGCAACAATATCGCGAACGTCAACACCGTCGGTTTCAAGCGCGACGTCGTGGGCTTCCGCGATATGATCTACCAGGACATGAAGAGCGCCAGCGCGCCCAACAACGCCGTCCCCATCGGCGGCGTCAACCCGGCGCAGGTCGGCTTGGGGGTCGCCGTCGGCTCCATCGAGACGGTCCACACGGGCGGCAGCATGCAGAACACGGGGATCCCGACCGACATGGCCATCAGCGGCCGGGGCTTTTTCGTCGTCCAGAACGGCTCGCAGACGCTCTACACGCGGGCCGGCAACTTCGCCATGGACCGCGACGGCAACCTCGTCATGTCGGGCAACGGCTACCGCGTGCAGGGGTATGCGTACAAAAACCAGTACGATCCCGCAACGGGCGAGATGACCCGGGTGCGCGACACGAACCTTTCGGGCATCAACATCCCGGTCGGGGAGAAGATTCCCGCCCGCGCGACGACGCTCGCCGCCTTCCGCTGCAACCTCTGCAGCACGTCCACGCCGGAGATCGCCAATCTGAACAATATCCCCGGCGGCGCGGATGCCGTCAAGCGCCCGCACGAGTACAACGCCTACGGCTCGAACGGCGTTGATTACATCGATACGCAGGCAAATATCGGAACGACCGGCATCGCAAACGGCGCGACGCTTTATGATACGGGCGACGGCAAAGTTTACAAATTCAACCTCGCCAATGCGACGTGGAACGAAGTGCGCGATGCGGACCCGTACGATGTGTTTTACGCAAAGGGCGATCCCATGGCGACGCCTCCCTACAGTCAGGTCTACGATTCTCCAAGCGGGCTGACCGGCACTGTCCTCAAGCGCGACTTCGTGGATTTTGTCGGCACTGCGGCACCGGCCGACGGTATCGACATCCCCACGAAGGCCGGGCAGACGTGGCTCAATACCGCAGACGGCAAAATCTACACGGCGAAGTCGGACCTCTCCGGCTGGCAGACGACGACCAAGCAGGCCACGGCGGATACGGTGTACGCGTGCAAGAACGACGGCATGCTCTACGCCTTCGATTCGACCGGCGCGTATGACGCTGCCTTTGCCGATACGACGATCATGGACCCGGCGAACAGCTACAACCTCTTTACCTGGGACGGGACCAGCCGCTCGTGGACGAACATGAACCTGAGCGGCCTGCGGGTGACGGAGAACTCCGTGGCCACGCAGGAGACGATCACGGAGTTCGGCAAGAGCATCATGGCGGGTTCCGACCACGAGGACAAGTTCTACGTCTACGACTCGCTCGGCAACCCCTACACGATGATCGTCAAATTCCGCAAGGTGGCGGAATACCCGGCGACCAGCGATCCCGCCAACGGCGCGGAGTCCGAGTGGGACTGGTACGCGTACTACGTCGACGAGGACGGCAAGCAGATGCCGCAGTACGGGCAGGGCGCGGGCACGTTTATCTTCGGCGACGACGGCCTGCTGAAGGAGACCTACTACTACGAGCCGACGCCGCGCACGCCCGACCCGATGGCGACGCCCGACACGGCTCCGGTCTACGACTGGACGGTGGTCAAGAAGGTCGTCGGCGACCCCGCCTACGACAACGTGGCGACGGGCAAGGTGGTCGCGGACTTCAACGTCTCCGGCGCGCAGGGCAAGGCCGTCGACGGGGAATATCTCTCCAATGTCATCACCCTCGACTTCCTCGGCAAGGACTATGCCAAGACGCTCGGCCTCGACAGCGAGCCGATCGACGGCGTCACGCAGTACGCGTCCACGTCGACGACGAAGCTCAAGGCGCAGGACGGTTACGCCATGGGCGAGCTGAGCACCTGGTCGGTGGGCCAGGACGGCACCATCAACGGCGTCTACACCAACGGGCGGACGCTGCCCATCGCCCAGGTGGCGCTGGCCATGTTCGCCAACGAGCAGGGCCTCCAGAAGGTCGGCGAGACCTGTTTCGCGGAGACGGTGAACTCCGGCATCGCGCAGGTCGGGCAGCCGATGGTCGGCGGCGCGGGCAGCATCCAGGGCAATACGATCGAGATGTCCAACGTCGACCTCTCCGAGGAGTTCGTCAACCTGATCCGCGCCCAGCGCGGTTTCCAGGCCAACACGCGCGTCGTCACGACGTCCGACCAGATCCTCGAGGAGCTGATCAACCTCAAGCGGTAAAATCGGCGCGCGGGGACACGTCCCGCGCGGGATAGGCGCGTCGGGAAATTTAGGTTGCGGCGGTAAGTCTCCCTCCGCCCCGCTTTGCGGGGCACCTCCCTCCAGAGGGAGGCGGTGCATGGCGCGAGCAATATTCGCGCTTTTGCCCGACCCCCTGGAGGAGCGTGTCGGTCGATGGCCGACCGGGGGAGACTTACCCGAGCTTTTTTCGCGATACGCGGGCGCGCCGGTGTTTTTCGTGCGCCCGTTCCGCGCCCCGCGTTTTTATCTTTTTTTTTCTCTTCTTTTTGTATTATAATCAACCGGTCGGAGGTGGCGCTGCATGATCGAACTGACCCGGATCAAGGGCGCGAAATTCGCCCTCAACTCGGACCACATCGAGACGATGGAGGAGACCCCCGACACCATCATCACCATGCTCAACGGGCATAAGTATGTGGTGCTGGAGTCGGTCGGCGAGATCGTGGAGAAGATCGCGGCCTTCCGCAGGAGTTGTACGCCGTCCTTCGGCGCTTAGGGAATCGGGAAACGACGGCCACGCGTTGGCCGGGTGAATGAGAGGCTGGACGGGGAGCGGACAACGCGCGGCGAACGGATTCGTTCCGCGCTTCCCGGAATCAAGAGGCGGCCGGGCGATAGGCGGCGGCTTCCCGGATCGGAGTGATCGGGTTTGGATCTGGCATCGGTAATCGGTTTTGCTCTCGTATGGATCATGGTCGTCTGGGGCATCGTCTCGGGTGGAGATCCGGCGGCCTTCGTGGACGTCGCCTCCATCCTGATCACGCTCGGCGGCGCGATCGGCGCGACGGTTCTGGCCAACCCGCTGGAGCGTACGAAGAACCTGCCGAAGATCGTCAAGGCGGCGTTCGTCACGGAACAGATCGACATGATCGGCCTCATCCAGACCCTCGTCAGCTTCGCCGAGAAGGCGCGGCGCGAGGGCCTGCTCGCCTTGGAGGAGGACGCCGGTCAGCTGGACGACGAGTTCATGCGCAAGTCGATCCAGCTCGTCGTCGACGGCACGGACCCGGAGCTCGTCAAATCCATCCTCGACACCGAGATCGGCCTCCTCGAGGAGCGGCACTCGGCCAACAAAGCCTACTTCGACACGCTCGGCGAGATGGGTCCGGCCTTCGGTATGATCGGTACCCTGATCGGCCTCATCCAGATGCTCGGCCAGCTCGACGATCCGGACGCGCTCGGTCCGGGTATGGCGGTCGCCCTCATTACGACGATGTACGGATCGATGCTGGCCAATATGATCGCCATCCCGATCGCGAAGAAACTGGCTGTGAACTCGTCGCGCGAGGTGCTGGCGCGCGAGCTGATGGTCGAGGGCATCCTCTCCATCCAGGCGGGGGAGAACCCGCGCATCGTCGAGGAGAAGCTCAAGGTCTTCCTGCCGCCCTCCATGCGCGCGCAGCTCGACAGCGGCGAGGACGCCGAGTAGGGAGCGGGGCCGGTGGCGCGGCGCAAGAAGAAGGACGAAGGGGGCGGCGGCGGCGCGGCGTGGATGAACACCTACGCCGACATGGTCACCCTCTTGCTCTGCTTCTTCGTTCTCCTCTACTCCTTCTCGACGCTCGACGTCGTCAAGTTCCAAGCCCTCTCCGCCTCGCTCCAGCAGGCGTTCAACATCCAGCCGGGCGGGCCGACGACGAGCACGCCCATCTCCATCCAGGACGGCTCCCTGCGCGACGGCGCGGGCGACGCCGCGCGGCCGACACCCTCCGACCAGACCGATAATTCGAAAAAGGTACTCGCATTGGTGCAGGAAGCTATAAAGGACGAGCATCTGGAGGACGAAATTATAGCAGAGGTTACCGAGCGCGGCGTGGTCATCGCCCTTTCCGAACAGCTCCTCTTCGAGGAGGGTTCCGCGCGCGTCCTGCCGGAGGCACGGAGGATCCTCTTCAAGATCGGCAAGATCCTCAACACGGTGCCCAACAGGATCTCCGTCGAAGGGCACACGGACGCAGCGCAACCGGTCCAGAGCGTCTATGTGGACAACTGGGGGCTCTCGTCGGCCCGCGCGGCGGCGGTGACGTCCTATTTGAACGAGTCCATCGACGTCGTCGCGGACAGGCTCCGCGCGGTCGGCTTCGGCTCCGCCGCTCCGGTCGTCCCCAACGTATCCCCGGAGCTCTCCCGCCTCAACCGGCGGGTGGATATCGTGGTTCTCTCGCTCCACAGCATGAGATAGCGCGCCCGAGGCGGCGCGCCCGCACCGAAGAGCACGAATAACACCGGCGAACGGGAAGAAGTCCGGGACGCTGCAAGGAGGCAGTTCCGCATGGCATTGGCGAAGAAAACTCTCATCATGGCGATCGTGGGCGCGCTTGTGCTCATTCTGGGGGTTGTGGGAGGCATCTGGTTCGGCATCCGTTTTTTCAAGCCGGAGGCGCCGACGCAGGAAGCGTCGATTCCGGATCCCGGCCCCATGATCGACCTCGGCCAGTTCACCTCCACGCTGGCCGACCCGCAGGTGCACGTCATCCGCTTGCGCGTGACAGTGGAGCTGTCGGGCCTGAACGTGACCGAGCGGCTCGCCGACCCCGGTTGGGTCGTGATGATGAAGGACGAGGTCATGAAGACGCTCAAGGACCAGCGGTACGACGCCGTCCGCTACGCCGAGGGCATGGAGAAGCTCAAACAGGATCTCGCGGTACGGTTGAACGCGATCCTGCCGCGCGTCGAGGGAGAGCTGGCGGTGCGCCGCGTCCTCTTCGACGAGTACATGGTCCAATAGCCTGAGGGGGGATTCGCAATGGTACCGCCGGAGGTAATGTCGCAAAACGAAATAGACTCCCTGCTGCAGGCGATTTCCAGCGGCAACGACGACATCGGGAACGCGCAACTCTCCGAGGAGCGCCACCTGAAGCTCTACGATTTCCGCAGGCCGGATAAATTCAGCAAGGACCAGATGCGGGCGATCCAGATGATTCACGAGTCCTTCTCCCGCAGCCTGACGACCTCGCTCTCGACGATGGTCCGCTCCATGGTCTCCGTCGAGGTGGTCGCGGTCGACCAGCTGGCCTACGACGAGTTCATCCACTCCCTGGTGCAGCCGACGGTCATCGGCATCCTCGAAATGTACCCGCTCAGCGGCAACGCCGTGCTCGAGGTCAACAACCAGCTCACCTTCGCCATCATCGACCGCCTGCTGGGCGGCGTGGGCGAGCCGCTGCGCAAGCCGCGCGACCTCACCGATATCGAGCGCACCGTCATGGAGCGCGTCATCATGAAGATTCTGGAGCACCTGGAGGAGAGCTGGAGCACGGTCGTGGACATCCGCTTCCGCTTCGAGACCATGGAGAGCAACCCCTTCTTCGTGCAGGTCTGCCCCGGGACGGACATGGTCCTGCTGGTGACGATGAAGATCCAGATCGGCGAGGTGCAGGGCATCATGAACTTCTGCATCCCCTACTTCGTCATCGAGCCGCTGATCGACAAGCTCAGCTCGCAGCAGTGGTTCTCGTCGACGGGGCGCAAGAGCACGGAGGGCGTGCGCGAGATCCTCACCGAGCGCATGAACGAGGTCTCCGTCCCGCTCGCGCTCGAACTCGGGCACAGCATCGTCAGCCTGGGGGATATTCTGCAGTTGCAGCGAGGCGACGTCGTTCGGCTCGACGGCACGGTGGGCGATCCCCTCGGCCTGCGGGTCGGCAATCGGGTGAAGTTCCACAGTACGCCCGGATTGATGGATAAAAACTACGCCGCGCAGATCACCGAGGTGCTCGGCGACGACCTCCCGCTGGGAGAGGAGGAGTAAGCATGGTCGACGAGTTTCTCAATCAGGACGAGATAGATGCCCTTCTCTCCGGCGCACCGAAAGGAGACGGCCCCACCCTGCTGACGCCCGAGGACCTGTCCGCGCTCGCGGAGGTGGCGGGTATCCTGGCGGGTGCGGCGAGCAACGTCATCGGCATGCTCGCCGGCCGCGATGTAAGCGCGGCCATGACCGAGCAGGCCGAGATCCCCCAGGGCGACGCCGTGGGCCGGGTGGAGGGGAACCGGATTTTCGCCTACTCCATGGTCCTCAACGGGCTGGACGGCGCGCCGACCCTGTTGCTGACGGGGGAGCGCGGCGCGCTGGCGCTCGCCGACCTGATGATGGGCGGCGACGCCAAGGAGCTTCCGGCGGAGGCCAACGACCTCTACCTGTCCGCCGCGCAGGAGGGCCTGAGCCAGCTCGTCGGCTCGGCGCTGACCAGCCTCAGCGGCCTGATGGGGGGAGCGATGCTGACCGCCGACGCGGCCACCTCCAATCTGGAGGATCGCGCCACCTGGGTGCCCTACCCCGAGGAGGGCGGCGACGCTCCCGTCTGGCTGGCGAAGATTTCCCTCGACGTGAGCGAGGTCGAGCCGTTCGACCTCTTCGCCGTGCTGCCCGCGCGCAACGCCGCCGAGCTGAAAACCGCCGTGCAGATCGCCCTGGCCCACGACAGCCGGGTGCTGCTGGAGCAAGGGGTGGACGGCCACGAGGTGGAGTGCGCCGTGCTCGGCAATACCAGCCCCCACGCCACCCTGCCGGGGGAGGTGGTCTCCTGCCGGGAGATTTACGACTACG
>DAIRUD010000079.1:0-8035 GCA_036803565.1 Synergistaceae bacterium
GTGCCGCGGCGCGTTGTTCGGAACAAATCGCCACGATCGAGAAATACGACCGAATTGCGAGCAATGCATTTCGCCTTCGCCACGGCAGGAAACGCCCGGGGTCCTTGACAGATCCGCCCGATGCGCGCGAGAATACTCCGATACCGGAACGGCAAGCGACAGAAGGAGTGGATTGCATGGCGGACAAGCCCGACAAACAGCTGATCGTTAAACATCGCGGAGCCGCCCGCGACGTCTGGGCACATTTTTTCTCCCTGGTGGTCTTCGCCTTTGCCTTCTTGATTTTCTTGATCCTGCTTTTCGTCGAAAAAACGGACGACGACCGGCTTTTCGTCGCCATCGCGGCCGCCGCCTTCGGCGCGATCATGCTGCTGCACGCGTTCGCCTTCCTGCGTCTGACGACCGGGACGACCACCGTTTTCGACCCGACGACGCGGTCGGTCACGATCAAACGCGTTCTCGCGAAGCCGTGGACCCTGCCCTTCTCCCAAATCGCCAAAATCGCCGAGATTACGGAAAAATCCCTGTTCCTCGAACGCCGTGCGTACTGCATCGTGCCCGTCGCCGATCCCATTCAGAGCACGTCGATCCTGACCACATTTTACAAACCGCAGCATATGAAACTGGAGCGCTTCCGCCGGGAGGCCCTCCCGCGCATCGAGGAGATGCTCGGCCTCGGCGACCCGTCGCGTACCGCGCCCTCCGCGGTGAAAAACGATTGCCGCGCCGCCGGCTACGAACGGATCGGGGGACGCTACACAAAGACCCACGGGCGGCGTTTTTTCCTCCGCGCCGCCCTCTTCACCCTCGTTCTCCTGGGCGGGACGAAACTCCTCTCGACGCCCGATACGCAGATCATGGGGGTGATTCTGTGCGTGCTCGCCCTGATCGGTTTTTTCTCCATTCTATTCCTCGCTTCTTACAGCGTGGCGATCGATCCGTCGCGAAAAACGATCGAGGTCAAAAAGGGGATGTGCGGGCGCACGAAAACCTATTCGTTCGAGGATGTGGACTCCTTCGTCGTCGGCTCCTTTTTCGGCAACTGGTTCCTGCGCAACCAACGAACCCTCGAAGTCCGTTTTGCGGGGATGAAAAAAACCGTTCCGCTCGTTACCGTGCGCAACGCGCAAAAGAGCGACAAGGCGCTGGCCGAGTTCGCGTTCCTCTCCGGCCTGGTCGAACGCGACCTGAATGCCGTCGTCTACGTGAGAAGGAGGATCGGCAATGGGCTGCTGTAATAAAAACCTGTGCTTTTTCGCGATTGCCGCGACAACGATGGCGCTTGTCTGCGCGCTCCTGCTCTTCCCGCTTTCCCCGGCGGACGCCGCGGAATCGCTGGAGTTTTCCTTTCAGCCCGAACCGCTCTCCGTGGATCTGGGCACCATTCTGACGGCAGCACCGCGCTACCCGGCGCTGCCGCAGGATAAGTACAAGGCGGTCGGCGCGGACTATCTCGTCCGCGAGGCGGAGATCGTCCTCACGACGAACGACCGCTATCGCCTCCTGCTCGTTTGCAAGGATATCGCCTCGGAGGGGTGGCTGCGCGGCATCCAGCTGGCCGTCGTGGACGAACGCACGACTCCCGCGACCGTGATTCAGCGCGTCTCGCTCGGAGACGGCCTTGCGCCGCAGATGTTGTCGCCCGCGCTTACGGGCGCGTTCGGCGCGGGCGGCCGAGAGACCGACCTGATGCTGCGCGTTATCCGCCGCGGCAACAACACGGAGGCCTACGTGTACGGCGTGAACCCGGTCACCGGACGCTTGCGGGAGGCGCTGCGCGTCAACCGCTCCCTTCCGGAAAGGCTGAAGCTGGATATCCGCGGCACGATGCAGGACGGCGGATATGTGGACGTCGCCGCGAAAAAACCGGCAATCGCTACGCGCGTCGACCTCAGCGAATCTTTGGCGGCGCTGGTCGAGGACGAGCTCTACCAGCCGGACGGCAGACCGATCGCGGCGTTGCAGAACCTCACCTGCGTACGACACGGCTGGGAGGAAGAAGGTATCTACATGGAGGAGGGAAAGGCGGTCGTATCGGTCGGCCTCTCCCTGATCACGCTTTCTCGGAAACAGGTGGTGGACGTTGCCGCGCTGTTCGAAAAGAACGCGGCAGGGGAGTGGGAAATCACCCGCTGCCGCTTCGAACCTTTCCTGCCCTACCGCAATTAGAGCGAAGCGACGGGGAAACGCCTCGATAGCAGGGAAAGCCTCAGGGAAGCAGACTCCCACGGCGGATGCCTCCGTGGGAGCAGGAACCCGCGAAAGGGGCATGCGTCTCGACGCCGCCTCCGATACGCAGGAAAGGGTGTCTCATCTGCCGGGCGGCGTTCGGCGCGGAGAAGAAACCCCTCCGCCCCTTTAATTTATTCCGCCCCTGTGTTATTCTAATACCGGATTTTAACGACATTCGAACGGAAGAAGGGGAATTTCTTTGCCGAAAAAGACCCTCGATTCCCATACCGGTTGGACGCTATCCGAACCGATCGCAATCCTGTCCCCCGAAGGCTTTCACGCGCGGCCCGCCGCGCTTCTCGTCAAGGCGGCCAAGCAACGTGCCTCGGATATCGAGCTGCGCAAGGGCGAGTGGACGTGCAACGCCAAAAGCCTCGTCTCGGTGATGGGCCTGGCCCTCAAACAGGGAGACGCGGTCGTCGTCGCGGCGCGGGGAGCGGACGCCGACGCGGCCATCGACGCGATCGCCCCGATCCTTTCGGGTACGCCCGGCGGCGGAGAGAAAACCGACGACACCCCCGCGGACACGGACCGCCCGCACACGGTGGGGGACAATTCGTCCGGACCGCCCGCTGCCGACGGCACCCTGCGAGGCGTCACGGCCGCGCCGGGCATGGCTCTGGGCAACGCGGCCCGCTTCGTCCGCAGGAACGTCGCCCCGGCGGAGAACGCCGGCACGCCGGACGAGGAACGCGCGAAACTGCGAGAGGCCCTGACGGCGGCGAAGGATCAGCTGCGCGGATTGCGCGACCGCACGGCGAAAGCCGCCGGCGAGGAAGAAGCCGCCATCTTCGATGCGCATGCGGAAATCCTCGACGATCCGGACCTGTTGGGAGCGGCGGAGCGGGGAATCGCGGCGGGCAAAGCCACCGGTACCGCCTGGCAAGCCGCCTACGAGGAACGCGCGGCCATGCTCGCCGCAGTCAAAGACGAACGCATCTCCGGACGCAGCGCCGACGTCGTCGACGTCGGCCGACGGGTGCTGGAAAACCTGACGGGAACGCCGCAGGCGGAGCACACTTACCCGGCGGACACGATCCTCGTCGCCGAGGAACTGAGCCCGTCCGATACGGCGTCCCTGGACCGGGAGCGCATCGTCGGCTTCTGCACCGTTCACGGCGGGGCGACGAGCCATATCGCCATCCTCGCCCGCTCGCTCGCCATTCCGGCGCTTGTGGGACTTCCGCAGGATATCTTGAACATTCCCGACGGCACACCCCTCTTACTCGACGCGGACAACGGCAGACTGACCCTCGACCCGCCCCGGGACATCGTCGCCAAGATGCGGGGCGAGCGGGAGGCGGCCGCCGCCAAGCGGGCCGAGGATCTGCGCAACGCCGCCGCACAGGCCCGCACGAGGGACGGGAAGCGGATAGAGGTCGCGGCGAACATCGGAGGAACCGCCGACGCGCAACAAGCGGCCGCGATCGGCGCCGACGGCGTCGGTCTGCTGCGCTCCGAGTTCCTCTTCCTGGACCGTGAAACGCCTCCGGACGAGGAGGAACAGGCTGCCGTCTACACGGAGATCGCCAAAGCCCTCGGCCCGGACAGGCCGCTGATCGTCCGCACGCTCGACGTGGGGGGCGACAAACCGCTCGCCTATATCGACCGCCCGCGCGAGGAGAACCCGTTTCTCGGCGTTCGCGGCCTGCGCCTTTCCCTCCGGCGCAGAGACCTCTTCGAGACGCAGCTGCGGGCGATCCTCCGCGCGGCGGCGTTCTGCGACCTGCACATCATGTTTCCCATGGTGAGCACGCTCGCGGAATTCCGCGAGGCAAATCAAATTCTGCGAAAACTGCGTAACGAAATGCAGGTTACGCGTGTTAAAGTGGGAATCATGGTCGAAGTGCCGTCCGCCGCGATTCTCGCACGTCATTTTGCGAAGGAGGTGGATTTTTTATCGCTCGGGACCAACGATCTCGCCCAATATACGTTGGCCGCGGACAGGGGCAACGCGAATCTGTCCGATATTTCGGACGGGCTCGACCCTTCCGTCCTCGCCTTGATCCGCAATACGGTCGAGGGAACGCGAGGAAGCGACTGTTGGGTAGGCGTCTGCGGCGGCCTCGCCGCGGACCCGCAGGCCGTCCCGTTGCTGGTCGGCCTGGGCGTTACGGAATTGAGCGTCGACGTTCCCGCGGTACCGACGATCAAAGCGCTCGTGCGCGACCATACGCTGGAGGAGTGCAGGGCGTTGGCCGAAGCGGCCCTCGACATGCAAAGCGCGGCGGAAATACGGACATACCTTCGAAACGGGGCAAAGCACTGACGGCCCTCGTGCAAAAGCAAAACAGAAGAAGAAAGGCAACGAATTGGATCGAACATGGAGGTCTGTGCAATGGAAGAACTGAAGGATACGATGCCGGAAGGAACGACGACCAGTCAGGACAGTTCCATCGACTTCGACGAACTCATGCGCAAATACGACACCGAAGCGCGTTTCCGCACGCCGCCCGGCTGGCAGTCGAAGCTGATCGTGTTCCTTGCGGTGGCGATGTCGTGTTTCCATTTCTACACGGCGGGTTTCGGGCTACTGCCGGCACAAAAACAAGGGGCCGTGCACCTGCTCTTCACGCTTGTACTCGTCTTTTTACTGTACCCCATCCGTTCGGGAATGAAGAAGGACACGAAGGTACCGATCTACGACTTTATCTTCGCCTTCATTGCCGCAGTGCCATTGATCTACCTCGTATCGCAGATCGACATCATTGCGATGGAGCGCTCGGGCTTGCCGACGCAAATGGACCTCGCCATGGGGTTCATCCTGATCATCGCGCTTCTGGAGGCGACGCGGCGCATTTCGAACCCGGTCCTGCCCTGCCTTGCCGTCGCCGCCCTGTTGTACTGCTATTTCGGACGCTCCATGCCGGAAATGCTGCAACACAGGGGTTTTAACATCCCGCGCATCGTCAATCACATGTACTTGGGCACGGAGGGCATCTTCGGAACCCCGCTGGAGGTATCCTCGACGTTCGTCTTCATGTTCATCCTCTTCGGCTCGGTGTTGGAGAAGACGGGCATGGGCAAGTTCATCATCGACCTCTCCCTAGGCTTAGCGGGCTGGTCGACCGGCGGCCCGGCGAAAGTCGCCGTCGTCGCGAGCGGCCTGATGGGGACGATTTCCGGCTCATCGGTCGCCAACGTCTGCACGACGGGTATGTTTACGATCCCGCTGATGAAAAGCGTCGGCTATAAGCCTTATTTCGCCGGGGCCGTCGAAGCCGTGGCCTCGACCGGGGGACAGATCATGCCGCCCGTTATGGGCGCGGGCGCGTTCATCATGGCCCAGTTCCTCGGCGTCAGCTACATCGAAGTGGCCATCGCCGCCATCGTCCCGGCGTTGCTCTACTACTTCGCCGTCATCGTACAGGTCCATTTCGAGGCGAACCGCCTCGGCCTCAAAGGGCTTTCGCGGGATCAGCTTCCCCAACTCGGCCCATTGATCAAAGCCAAGGGCTTCCTGCTGATTCCCCTCGTCGCGATCATCTACCTGCTGATCGCCGGATACACGCCGCTGATGGCCGCATTCTGGGGCATCATCGTCAGTTTTGTGCTGTCGTGGATCAACAAGGAGACGCGCCTGACGCCGACACGCCTGAAAGAAGCCTTCGAGGCAGGCGCGCGCGGAGCGCTCTCCGTCGCCTGCGCCTGCGCCTGCGTCGGTATGGTCGTCGGGACGGGAACGTTGACCGGCCTCGCCTTGCGCATCGCGGGCGCGATCGTCACGCTGGCGGGCGGCAAGCTGATCCTCACCCTGTTCTTCACGATGTGCGCCAGCATCCTGCTGGGAACCGGCCTCCCGACGACGGCAAACTTCATCGTCACCAGCACCATGGCCGCTCCGGCGCTCCTGCAACTCGGCGTTCCGCCCATCGCCGCCTATATGTTCGTCTTCTATTTCGGCATCGCCGCCGACCTGACGCCTCCGGTGGCCCTCGCGGCCTATGCCGGCGCGGGAATCGCCGGGGACGACCCCATGAAGACCGGTGTGACGGCTTTCAAGCTCGCACTGGCCGGTTTCCTGGTACCGTACATCTACGTGTACAACCCGATCCTGCTCTTCGTCGACGCCACGCCGCTGCCGATGATCCAGGCGGTCATCACCGCCCTGATCGGTGTGTTCCTCTTGGCAATGAGCACCATCGGCTACTACAAAGCGCCGCTGATGTGGCCGTTGCGCATCGTCGCCCTCGTCGGCGCCGTTGCCCTCCTCGATCCGGGAACCATGACGGATGCCATCGGTCTCGTCGTACTCGTCGGCATCCACCTGATTCAGAGTATTATCGCCAAAAAGCAGACGCCGCCCACGGCGAATGCCTGAAACCGGCGGATAGAACCGCCGTATCCGGCCTGAGAGGGGGGGTGTTTTTCGGCAGGAGGGCGACCTGATATGCAATATGATTGTAGTCGAGTACGCTTTGCACCGAAAACATGCAACGAAATGGGAAGATATTAAGGAGGAGATTCGGCAATGAAGAAAAAGATG
Source organism: Synergistaceae bacterium (assembly GCA_036803565.1). GTDB lineage: Bacteria > Synergistota > Synergistia > Synergistales > Synergistaceae > DAIRUD01. Next base: position 6,719 of record DAIRUD010000079.1, read on the forward strand.
ATTCTGGCAATTCTGATGGTTACCATGCTCACCCTGGCGACTTCCGGGACGGCGTTCGCAGCGAAGACCTTCCTGTCCATCGCCACCGGCGGCACATCGGGAACGTACTACCCGATCGGCGGCGCGATCGCGCAGGCCGTCAGCAAGGGCTCCGAGATCCAGGCGACCGCCGAGACCGGCAACGCCTCGGTCGCCAATATCAACCTCGTCTCCAAGGGCGATATCGAGGTCGCCTTCGTGCAGAACGACATCACCTTCTGGGCGGTCAACGGCCAGATCATGTTCAAAGAGCCGATGAAGAACATCCGCGCCATCGCCGCCCTCTACCCCGAGCACGTGCAGATGATCGTCGCCAAGGGCTCCAATATCGCGAAGATTGAGGACGTCAAGGGCAAACGCGTCGGCGTCGGTGCGCCCGGCTCCGGTGTCGAGGGCGACGTGCGCGCGATCTTCCAGGTCGCCGGACTCGATTACAAGGACATGAAGGTCGATTACCTCGACTTCGGCGCGACGACCAGCCGCTTCAAGGACAACCAGATCGACGCCGGTTTCGTCGTCGCCGGTTATCCGACGGCCTCCGTCATGGACCTCTCGACCACCAAGGACATCTCCTTGATGAGCTTCAGCGACGACTTCCTGGCCAAGCTGGCGAAGGAGCACCCCTACTTCGTGCCGAGCACGATCCCGGCGGGCACCTATCGCGGGGTGGACAACGAGACGAAGACCCCCGCCGTCATGGCCATCCTCGTCACGCACGACCAGGTTCCCGAGGACGTGATCTACAACTTCACCAAGGCGATGTACGAGAATATCGCCGACGTCCACGCTTCGCACGCCATGGCCAAGGAGATCAAGCTGGAGACCGCGCTGAGCGGCCTGACCGCCCCCCTGCACCCCGGCGCGGCGAAGTTCTACAAAGAGAAGGGTATGCAGGTCGACTAAACGCGACCGTTCTGCGATGCTCGCCCATTTCGGCGACGCGTAGTACAATAGCCGGGAGCCGCTGCGGCGGCTTCCGGCTGTTTCGTTTGACACGCTTACCGACGCTCGCGGCAACAGGAGGGGACACGATGGAATCGTTGACATTGAGGGATATTCTCGAAGCAAGGGAAAGGATTTCCGGGACGGTACACCGCACGCCGTTGTTCCGTTCCGCAACGTTCAGCGAATGGACGGGCTGCGAAGTATACATGAAGGCCGAGAACCTCCAGAAGACCGGTTCTTTCAAAATCAGGGGAGCGAGCAACAAGATCCTCTCCCTGCCCCGCGACAAAGGCCTGCGCGGCGTACTCACCGCCTCCTCCGGCAATCACGGGC
>DAIRUD010000080.1:0-7999 GCA_036803565.1 Synergistaceae bacterium
GGCCGACCCGGAGCACTACGCCCGCCTGCACGCCCCCGGCCAGACGCTGGACAGCCGCTTGCGCTGCCTGCGCGACCTCAAGGAGATCGGCTATCAGGTCGGCGCGGGCTTCATGGTCGGCTCGCCCTACCAGACGCCGGACAACCTGGCGCGGGACCTGCTCTTTCTCCACGAGTTCCAGCCGCACATGATCGGCATCGGTCCCTTCATCCCCCATCACGAGACGCCCTTCGCCGCGTACCCGGCGGGGTCGCTGGAGACGACGCTGGACATGCTGGCCATGACGCGCCTGCTGGTGCCGCGCGCCCTCCTGCCCGCGACCACCGCCCTGGCCTCCGTCGCCGAGGACGGCCGCATCCGCGGGCTGGCCGTCGGCGCCAACGTGGTCATGCCCAACCTCTCGCCGGAGGACGTGCGCAAGCTTTACGCCATCTACGACAATAAAAAATCCGCCGGTACCGAGGCGGCGGAAAGCCTCGCACTCATCCGGCGGGAGCTGCTCGACGCGGGCTTCGAGCCCGATATGTCGCGCGGCGACTGGACGGACGCGTAGGGGCTTGGACCGTGGGGGCTCCGCAAGGGGATGCCATCCCCTTGACCCCGTATGCGACGAAACGCCTTTCGCGTGTCGCGCGAAATCCTGACGGGTGCTTGGGATCCGGTTTGCAGGAACGGTTGCGTGGGGGACGCGCGTTCGCCGCACCCGGCGGTCCTTATCTCCGTTCCGGTGGGTACAGCGTTTTGGCGAACGCCTGTATCCAGGTGTTCGCCGTTCCGAGCGCGATTGCGTAGGGGAGGTTGCGCTCCGATATCGCGACCGTCCGTGGAGGCATTCTGCCGAAGGACGACGCGGGAAACCGCATCTCGATATGATGTTTTTCCGCGACGGTTAAATAGAGTTCGAAGCTCTCGACTTCATCGAAATATTGCCTGCCGATTTTGGTCCTGGCCGGCATGTTGGCGGAGAGGAGTCCGGCGCAGGAAAGCGCCGCGATGGAGCAGATGCCGAAGAATGGTCCCCACAGGAACGTCATGGTAATGAGGGCGGGAACCAAGAAGAATCCCAGGATGAGCCAGAGGCTGGGGTTCGTGAGCAATGGCCGCATGAAACGATGGAAATTGTACCCGAACGACCTGCCGGACGTTCCTCTCGATTCAATCGGCGAATCGCTTCCGCGATGTCGAAGCGATTCGCCGCGTATTGTCGTGGAACGGCTGGGTCGGCAGGTGTCCGGTTGCCTCTTTCTACGCGCTCTCCCGTTCGTCCTGCTGGCGGGGGATGATCTCGCGGATGATCTTGGTCGGGCACTTGGCGACGCAGGCGCCGCAGTTGGTGCATTTTTTGTAATCGATGCGGGCGACGTTGTTCTCCATGGCGATCGCGTTCTCCGGGCAGGTCTTGACGCAGAGGGTGCAGCCGATGCAGCCGACCTTGCAGACGCGCTTGACGTCCGGTCCGCGCCAGCGGGAGCTGCAGAAGACCTGGACGTTGGCGGAACGGGGCACCAGGGCCAGTACCTGTTTGGGGCAGGTGGCGACGCAGGTGCCGCAGCCGACGCACTTCGACGGGTCGACGGTGGCCAGGCCGTCCTGGATGCTCAGCGCGCCGAAGACGCAGACCTTGACGCAGGTGCCGAAGCCCATGCAGCCGAAGGGGCAGGCGTTGGGCGAACCGCTGGGCAGGATGGCCGCCGAGCGGCAGTCCTGGATGCCCTCGTAGACGGCGTTGCGCGCGGAGTTCTCCGGAGAGCCGTAGCAGCGCAGAAAGGCCCGCACCGGGACCGACTCCTCACTCTCCACGCCCATGATTTCGGCGATGCCCTTGGCCAGCGCCGATCCGCCCGCCGCGCAGAGGTTGGTCTTCGCACCCTCGACGACGATGCCCTCGGCGTAGCCGTCGCAGCCGGGGAAGCCGCAGCCGCCGCAGTTGGCTCCGGGCAGGATCTCGCGGATCAGCGAGACGCGCTCGTCGGTCTTGACGAAGAACTTGATCGAGGCGAAGGCCAGCAGCGCCCCGAACACGAGGCCCAGCAGACCCATGACGATCGCCGGATAGATCACACCTTGAAAGGAGATCATGATTTCCGCACCACCTTATTTGATGATCCCGCTGAAGCCCATGAAGGCGATGGACATCAGCCCCGCCGTGACCAGCGCGATGGGCAGGCCGCGAAGGCATTTGGGAATGTGCGCGTTGCCCTCGATGCGCTCGCGGATGCCCGCCATCAGCACGATCGCCAGCAGGAAGCCGACGGAGGAGCCGAAGGCGTTGACGATCGACTCGACCAGCCCGTAGTTCTCGTTCATGTTGATGACGGCGACGCCGAGCACGGCGCAGTTCGTCGTGATCAGGGGCAGGAAGATGCCGAGCGACTTGTAGAGCGTCGGGTGGATCTTCTTCAGCGCCAGCTCGACGAACTGGACCAGCGCCGCGATGATCAGGATGAACGAGAGCGTGTAGAGGTACTCCAGTTTGAGCGGCACGAGCACTTTGTGGTAGGCCAGCCAGGTCATGATCGCCGCCATGACGAGGACGAAGATGACCGCCACGCCCATGCCCTTCGCCGTCTCGGTCTTGGTGGAGACGCCGAGGAAGGGGCAGCAGCCGAGGAAGCGCGCGAGCAGGATGTTGTTTACGAAGATGGAGCCCAGAAACAGCCAGAGCAGGTCCATGCTCATGATTTGTCACCATCCTCGCCCATCTTTTTGGGAACGGCCGTCACGTCGTCGGTGATGGCGAATCCCTCGCCCGGGGTGCCGGTCGCGCCGCAGATGCCCGCCATGCCGCAGGCGGTGCATCCTCCCTCGAGGGCCTCGTCGGGCAGGGTGATGCCCTTCCTGGCCGCCGCGCGCGCCTGATAGACGCGGAAGAGCGCCATGAAAACGCCGAGCGTGATGAAGCCTCCGGGGGCCAGAATGACGAGCAGCGCCGGTTGGAAGCCCGCCGGGGTGACGACGACGTCGAAGATCGACCCGTTGCCCAGCAGCTCGCGCACCGCCCCCATGGCGGTCAGGGCGATGGTGAAGCCGAGCCCCATGCCGATGCCGTCGAAGCCCGAGGCGATGACGCCGTTTTTGAATGCGTAGGCCTCCGCGCGGGCCAGGATGATGCAGTTGACGACGATGAGCGGGATGAAGATCCCCAACGATTTGTCCAAAGCCGGTGCGAAGCCGGAGATCAAAAGCTGGATCACGGTGACGAAACCGGCGATGACGACGATGAAGATGGGGATGCGGATCTCGCTGGGGACGAACTTGCGGATCGCCGAGATGGCCATGTTCGAGCCGACGAGGACGGCGGTGGCCGCGATGCCCATGCCGACGCCGTTGGTGGCGCTGGTGGAGACGGCGAGCGTCGGGCAGAGGCCGATGCACTGGACGAACGTCGGGTTCTCGTCGATGATGCCGTTTTTGATGATCTTAAGAGGGTTCATGTCAGTTGCCTCCCCTGAGGTTGTTCTTCCAGTAATCGAGCGCCGCGTTGACGCCGGCGGTCACCGCGTTCGACGTGATCGTCGCGCCGGAGATGGCCTGGATTTGGCCGGGGTCGCCGGGCGGCGTCGTGACGACGGTGAAGGCCGCGACGTCCTTGTTCTCGTACTGCCCGGAGAACGCGGGCAGGGGGGCTTTCGCGCCCAGCCCCGGCGTCTCGGACTGGTTCAGGATGCGGATGGCGCGCAGTTTGCCCTCCTTGGTGACGCCGACCACGGTCTCGATCGGACCGGCGTATCCCTTGGTCACGACGGTGACGCAGTAGCCGACGAGGTCGCTGCCCGCGCGCGCGTCCTGCACCTCTTTGACCGCCGGATCCGTGCCGGAGGCCAGCTCGCGCGGTTCGAAGGTCTGCGCCTCGGGCAGCGCCGCCGCGAGCGCCTCGGCCTTGAGGCGTTTCTGCGTCTCCGCGATCGGCGCCGCGGTGATCTCGTAGACGACGCCCAGAATCAGGCCGGTGATGGCCGTCACCGTGAAGAGAATCGCGCCGAGCTTGAGGATCTTGCCCATCCCGCCGGTCTGGACCGCTTCGTTATTTTCCGCCATTGCCCTTCACCTCCCCCAGTACGCGTGGCGTCGTGACGCGGTCGATAAGCGGCACGGCCAGGTTCATGATCAGAATGGAGTAGGATACGCCCTCCGGGTAGCCGCCGAAGGCGCGGATCAGTCCGGTGATGACGCCGCAGCCGAGCGCGAAGATGTACTGTCCCTTGGCCGTCATGGGGCTGGTGGCGTAGTCGGTGGCCATGAAGAAGGCGCCGAGGAAGAGGCCGCCGGTCAGGATCTCCACCAGCGGGCCCGCCGCGCGGCCGCAGACGACGGACATGGCGGCGACGACGGCGATGTAGACGACGGGGATTCTCCAGGAAATAATGCCTTTGGCGATCAAGATACCGCCGCCGATGAGGAGCGCCAGCGCCGAGGTCTCGCCGATACAGCCGCCGATGCGTCCGATGAACAGGTCCGCCGTGATACCCGTGACCTTGTCGGCCGTCGCGCCGGAAAGGGAGTCGAGGCCCTTCATGAGGGCGAGCGGGGTCGGGCCGGACACCCCCTGGACCGTCCAGGTCGTCATGGCCACCGGCCAGCAGATGAGCATCATGGCGCGCCCCGCCAGCGCCGGGTTCATGATGTTCTGGCCGAGGCCGCCGAAGAAGTGCTTGACGATGATCATGGCGAAGACGCCGCCGCAGGCGACCATCCACAGGGGGATGCTCGGCGGAACGTTGTAGGCCAGCAGGACGCCCGTGACGACGGCGGAGAAGTCGCTCACGGTCACCGGCTGTTTCGTCGCCTTCTGCCAGAGATACTCCGAGGCGACGCAGGCGGCGACGGCGGTGGCGATGACGTACAGCGAGCGGGTGCCGAGGAAGTACGTCCCGGCGATGCCCGCGGGCACGAGCGCCGCCACGACCCAGGCCATGATCTTGGGCGTGCTCAGGTCGGAGCGAATGTGCGGCGAACTGGATACTACAAGCATACGGCTCACTTGTTCTCACCCTTTTCCTTCTGTTTTCTGCGCATCTCGGCGACGCCCGCCTTGCCGTCGCGGAAGGCCTGGACGAGGAAGCGGCGGGAGGGGCAGCCGTAGGCGCAGCTGCCGCACTCGATGCAGTTCAGCCCCTTGAGGGCCTCGAAGCCCTCGTAGTCGCGCAGGCGCGTCGCGCGGTCCATGGTCGACGGCTCCAGCCCCATGGGGCAGGCCTCGATGCACCGGCCGCAGCGGATGCAGTTCATCTCCGCGTCGCAGCTCGCCGAGGCGGCGGAGAGCGCCAGAATGCCCGACGTTCCCTTGACGACCGGGACGTCGATGGAGCGCATGGCGACACCCATCATCGGGCCGCCGCAGAGGACCTTCGCCGGCTCTTCGGTGAAGCCGCCGCAGAGGTCGACAAGCTCCCGGATCTGTGTGCCGAGCGGTGTGAGAATGTTCTTCGGATTGGCGACGACATCGCCGGTGACGGAGATGACGCGGTCGACGACGGGCATGCCGTCGGTGATCGCCGTCCAGATATGATAGAGCGTGCGGACGTTGATGACCAGGCAGCCGACCTCCATCGGCAGCGCGCCGGGCGGGATCTCCTGCCCGGTGACGGAGTAGATCAGCATCTTCTCCGCGCCCTGCGGGTACTTTACCTCGTGCGGCATGACGCGGATCTTTTCGCCGTGATACTCGGAAAGCTCGCCCTCCAGGCGGCGGATGCTCTCCGGCTTGTTGTTCTCGATGGCGATGATGCCCTCCGCCTCCGGGAAGAGATGCATGCAGACGCGCAGCCCGCCGATGATCGGCTCGGGGCGCTCCAGCATCAGCCGGTTGTCGCAGTTGAGGAAGGGTTCGCACTCCGCGCCGTTGACGATGATCCAGCGGATTTTCTTGTCCGGCGGGGGGGAGAGCTTGACGTGCGTCGGGAACGTCGCGCCGCCCATGCCCACGATACCCGCCTCGCGGATGATCCGCAGGCACTCCTTGGGGTCGAGCGACTTGAAGTCGCGATGGGCGATCAGGGACTCGTCGTGCTCGAACGCCCCGTCGCTCTCCACGACGACGCAGGTCTCGTAGGCCCCGGCGATGGTCATGCGCGGCCCGACGTCCTTGACGGTCCCCGAGACGCTGGAGAGGATCGGGGCGGATACGAACGCGTCCGCATCGCCGAGCTTCTGGCCCACGAGCACGCGATCGCCCTTCTTGACCGTCGGTGTACAGGGCACGCCGATGTGCTGCGACATGGGGAACACGAGGTCTCCCTGCGGAGTATAGACCTCGATTTCCTTGTTCGCAGTAAGCGCCTTGCTGTCAGGCGGGTGTATTCCGCCTTTGAACGTCGGCAGACTCATTGCAAACCTCCTAAATTTATACATCGTGATTTGGAACACAAAGACATTTTACCAGATCCTACCGTATATGCTTAAAAAATACTGGTAAAAATTTGTAAAATTCAGCACATATGTCGAAAAATCCGTGCGCACATAGATCCGAACCCACACTCCGATGATGCCTGATAGAATAGCGTCGGTGGGTGAAGTTGGCAACCCTCGCGTGCATGGAGGTTTTTTCGGGTAATCGCCGAAGTCGGGTGTGCGTCGTATCGCGCATTTCGCGCGGCGCGGGGTTCGTTTGCTTTTGTTGTCGGAAAGGGGTTCTCGGCATGGAATTGGCGAAATACATCGATCATACGCTGCTTCGAGCGGACGCGACGGAGGCGGAGGTGGCGGCGCTGGCCGAGGAGGCGGTGCGCTGGGGCTTCGCGGCGGTCTGCGTCAACCCTGCGCGGGTGGAGGCGGCCGTATCCGCGGTGCGCGGGACCGGCGTCGGCGTCTGCACGGTCGTCGGTTTCCCGCTGGGGGCGGCGACGGGCGACGCGAAGGCCTTCGAAACGGAGGATGCGCTACGGCGCGGCGCGACGGAGATCGACATGGTGATCTCCGTCGGGTCGGCCCGGGAGGGCCGCTGGGGCGTCGTAACGGACGAGATCCGCCGGATCAGGGCGCTGGCCGGGGAGCGGATCGTCAAGGTCATCGTGGAGGCCGCTTTTTTCGACGAGGCGGCGAAGGTGCGCCTCTGCCGCTGCGTCGAGGAGGGCGGTGCGGACTACATCAAGACGTCGACCGGTTTCGGCCCCGGCCGGGCGACGCTGGAGGACGTGCGCCTCTTCGCGGCCAACCTGGCGTGCGGGACGCGGATCAAGGCGGCGGGCGGCATCCGCACGGCGGAGCAGGCACGGGCTTTCGTCGACGCCGGATGTGCTCGTATCGGGACGAGCGCGGGCGTGCGGATTGCCGAAGCGCAGGTTTGCGGAGATGCGTAGGCGCACACGGCGATGGGTTTTCGCGGGCGCGTTGTGTTTTGCGCGAGGTGATGGGGATGTGTGAGATGTCGCCCGAAAAACGCGGATGCCGTGTTCCACGCGCATATCGCCGGGCGATCCGCGCTCTTTGTCTCCTGCTGCCGCTTTGCCTGTGCCTGGTTGGGGCGTCCGTCGGCGGCGCGGCGGAGCGGATCCTGCTCATGGATGTGACGGCGGAGGTCGCGCCCGATTCCCTGCTGACGGTCACCGAGCGCATCGCCTTCGTGGCGGAGGGCGTCGAGATCCGGCGCGGACTGATCCGCAGCATCCCCGTGCGGCGCGGGCGGGAGGCGTTTCGCGCCGTGTCCGCGACGCTCGACGGCAAGCCGGTGTACTTCGAGACGGAGCGGCGCGGCGGCAATATGGAGATCGCCCTGGGCGACGATACGTTGCTCAAGAAAGGCCGCCACGAGTACGTCCTCACCTATACCTTGACGAATCAGATCATCCCGCACGACGACGGCGACGAGTTGCACTGGAACGTGACGGGGGACGCCTGGATCTTCCCCATCGAGCGGGCCGTCTTTCGGGTCCGGCTGCCGCAGGGTGCGGAGATCTTCGAGTACGACGGCGCGGCGGGCGCGCGCGGGGCGCGGGAGAAGAGCTGGCGGCGGCGCGGCGACGGCGCGTTCGAGACCACGCGGAAGCTGGCGCGCGGCGAG
>DAIRUD010000081.1:0-7998 GCA_036803565.1 Synergistaceae bacterium
GGCGTCGCCGCCTTCCGCTGCCGCCGTTCCGCACGCCGTCTCGTCGGTGGGGAGGTCCAGGGCGACGGTGAAGGAGAAGCGGCTGCCGCGCTCCGGCAGGCTCTCCGCCCAGACCTCGCCCCCCATCAGGTCGACGAGGCTGCGGCTGATCGCCAGGCCGAGGCCGGTGCCGCCGAATTTGCGCGTGGTCGAGGTGTCGGCCTGGGTGAAGGGGGTGAAGAGCAGCCCCAGCTGCTCCTGCGTCATGCCGATGCCGGTGTCCTCGACCTCGAAGAGGAGGGCGGCCCTGTCGGCCGCCGCGCTCCTGCGCGCGGCGCGGATCAGGACGTGCCCCTCCTGCGTGAACTTGATCGCGTTCCCGGCGAGGTTGAGGATGACCTGCTCCAGGCGGAGCGGATCGCCGAGCAGGCAGTCGGGGATATCGTCGGCGATCTCCATGCGCAGCTCCAGGTTCTTGACGCCCGCCTGTTCCCGCAGCATACCACGCACGTCGGCCATGAGCTCGCGCAGGGAGAAGGGGACGCGCTCCACCTCCAGGCGGCCGGCGTCGATCTTGGAGAAGTCGAGGATATCGTTGATGATGCGCAACAGGAGGTTGGCGGAGTGTTCGGCCTTCTCCACGTAATCCCGCTGCCGGTCGTTGAGCGTCGTGTCGGAGAGCAGATGGATCATGCCCAACACCGCGTTCATCGGCGTGCGGATCTCATGGCTCATGTTGGCGAGGAACTCGCTCTTGGCCTTGGCGTTCTTCTCGGCCATGTCGCGGGCGCGGCGCAGGTCGTCCTCCGTCTTGCGGATCTCGGCGAGCATGGCCTTCTGCTCGCGCAGGTCGCGGATGTAGGCGGCGACGATGAATTTGTTCTTGCGCAGGACGCGGACCAGGGTGATTTCCGCGGGGATGGGCTCGCCGTCCGGCTTCTGGTGCATCCACTCGAAGCGCTCGAACCCTTTCTCCAGGGTTTCGCGCATGATGCGCCGGATCGCGTCGGCGGATCGTTCGCCGTTCGGCTGGAACTCCGGGGAGATCTCGGGGAAGCGTTCGAGGAACTCCCCCTTGCTGGACAGGCCGAAGAGGCGCAGGGCCTCCTGGTTGCAGTCGATGTGGCGCATCTCGTCGTTCCAGAAGACGCAGCCGAGCGGCGTCGCGTCGAGCATGATCTTCGTCCGCTCCTCCGCCTCCGAGAGGCGTTGGCTGACGATCATCGCCGCCAGGTAGGCACTGACGGTCTGCACCGTCTCGACGTCGCTGTTCCCGAGCCGCGGCATCCAGGGGAGCTGCTCCAGCAGGCGGCCGGTGACGAGGAAGGCGACGACCTCGTTCTGCAGCGTGACGGGGGTGGAGATGAGGAAGGGGAGCATCAGCGCCTCCCGGAAGGAGGCGAGGCGGTCGGCGGCGTCCGCTCCGGTGATCAGGAGGGGGTTGGCGGTGTCGAAGCATGCGGGGGGGATCTCGATGACGCGCCCCTCCAGCTTTTGCCGCTCCTCGTCGGAGTACCCCTGCAGGACGGTGGCTCGGAAGCCCTCGTCGTCCCGCGTGAGCACGGCGGTGCGCTGCATATTCAGGGCCGCGTTGACGCGCCTGCTTACGGAGACGAACACGCTCCGGTAGTCCGATTCCCGGCCCAGGGTGGAGGTCAATTCGGACATCAGGGAGAAGCCGCGGCGCTTCTGCTCCAATTCGTGGCGGATAGCCAGCAGTTGCGTGTCGAGCGACAGGATCTTCGCCGCCGAACGCTCGGCGATGCCGCGCAGATACTCCAGTTCGCGCAGGAGCGCTTCGTGGGAGGGCGGGGTCCGCGTCATGACGGTACGCTGAAGAGGCTGAATACGCCCGTCCAGTCCAGCCCCCGCGGCCTTCCCTCCACCGCCGCGATCTCCACGCCGGTGTAGATGCCGAGCAGGGGAACGCGGCCTGCGACCGTCCGCTGCACGGTCACGGCGTCCTCCATGTCGATGCCCCCGTATCCGGCGGCGCGTCCGGCGCAGTCGATATAAAGGGCGAAAACGGGCCTGCGGCCGTTCAGCCGCGCAAAGAGGTTTTCGATCTTCGGTTCCATATAGTCGTGCTCCAGGCTGCGATACATGATCTGGAACTCCGTCCCCGCCACCATGTCCGGCTCGAACATGACGATACCGCCGCGCGCCTTGTCGATGTCCAGGCAAAGGCGGTTGGCGTAGCTCTGTTCGTCGAACGCGGCCCATTTGTCGCCGCGGTTCACGCCCAGGATCAGGAAGAAGGGGAAGGATTCCGCCGGAATGGTGCCGCCCAGCACCCTCTCGATGAAGGGCAGGGCGGGTTCCCCGTTGATCTCCAGGACGGTCTGGCGGTCCGTCTTGGTCACCGTGTAATAGCCGGTCGCCGGGCGGCAGCCGTGCATGATGTCGCTGTCGATGCGCAGCTCCTCGGAGAAGAGCAGGGCGAGCGCGGCGTGCTGGGCGGTGCCGCTTCCCGTCCACTGCAGCGTGGGCGTGCAGGTGTAGTCACCCTGCAGCCCCGCCCCCACGAGGTCGGGGAAATAGCCGAGGCCCTTTTCGATGCCCGCCAGCAGCGGCGTCGCCATCAACAGGCGCATGCCGTCGTTCGTGCGGTCGATCGCGTCGTAGAAGAGCAGCGTCGGCGAGGCGGGCTTCGCGCCGTGCGCGGCGAGCCGGCGGCCGAGGCGGAAGCCGACCGCCTCCTCCCCCTCGCGCAGGCCCTCCTCGAAGAGGATGTCGCAGCGCGTCGTCTCGGTCCAGAAGGCGGCCAAGATCATCTGGTCGCCCGCGTATCCGAAGCGGTCGTTGGCGATGGCGCCGACCGCGCCGCCGCCCGCGACGGGAACGCCGGAACCGAGTACGGAGGTCACGGCCTCGCGGAGGACGTCGGGGGCGTGCCGCGCGGTGGAGAAGAGCAACGCGAAATCGCAGGCATCCTCCCGCCCGGCCAGGCGCATCGCCTGTCGTGCCGCCTCGCGTCCCGCGTCCGCCGTTACCGGATTGTCGCTGTAGCCAACGCCCACCCGCATATTCCCACCCCTTTATGCCGTCGACGTCATGCTCGTCACATTATCCCGGCCGGGTTTTGCCGACACAACGCCAAGCGGTTGAATCCCGGCAAATTGTAACATATCGGGGGAGGAGGCTGTACGGCATCCGCCGTTGCCGTCCGCGCGGGAGCGGCAACGGCCATGGGGGGCGAGGGGCGGAACGGCGTCAATAGGGCCGCAGAAGCCGCTCCTGCAGTACGGCCAGGCCCACGCCCGGCTTGATCGCGTGCCCGCAACGGACGCAGGCTCGTTCGATCGCGGCGATGCTCGATACGAGGATGTGCGGGTCGTGGTTGCCCATGTGTCCGATACGGAACCCTTTTCCCGCGAGTACGCCGAGGCAACCGGCGATGTGCACGCCCTCCTCGTAAGCGGTGTTGCGGAAGGCGGCGTCGTCCAGGCGTCCGTCCTGCGGATAGAGGGCGACGGAGAGCGTCGGCGAGGCCACTTCCGGTTTGGCGCCGATGGCGAAGCCCATGGCCTCCAGCGAGGCCCGCAGAGCGTCCGCGTAGTGTCTGTGGCGGGCGAAGCGCTTTTCCAGCCCTTCCTCCTTGATGATACGTACGGCCTCGAGCATGCTCCAGAGCATGTTGACGGCGGGCGTTCCCCAATATTTCATCGTATCCTTCATGACCGGGATCCACTTTTCGAAGTCGACGTAGGACTCGCGGATGGGCGGCATGCTCTGGCGCTTGGCGATGGCGCGCGGGCTGGCCCAGAGGATGCCCAGGCCCGGGGCGCAGCCGAAGCACTTTTGCGAGCAGGTCAGCATGACGTCGACGCCCCAGTCCATGTAGAACTCGACGCCGCCCATGGAGGCGACCCCGTCGATGACGATCAGGACGTCGGGGTGTTTGGCGCGCATCATCTCGGTCAGTTCCCGCAGCGGAAGCGCTACGCCGGTGGAGGTCTCGACGTGGCTCGCCACCAGGATGTCGTATTTCGCGGCCGAGAGCTTGGCGTCGATTTGCTCGACGGTCACCGACTCGCCCCACTTCGCCTGCAGGGTTTCCATCTCGAATCCCTTGCGGGCGCAGATATCGATATAGCGATCCCCGAAGTATCCGTTCGAGCAGACGAGCACGCGGTCCGTGGAGCAGGAGACGTTCGCGATGCCCATTTCCATGACCATCGTCCCGGAGCCCGCGACGATAAAGGCGATGCCGTCGCAGCGCCACAGCGCCTGCAGGTCGTTGACCAGCGCCTGCGATTCCTTCACGAAGCGCGGGTCGTTGAAGGAAATCGTCTCCCGGCCCATTTGGTCCTGGATCGAGCGGAGGACCGGCGTCGGGCCGGGCACCATAACCAGCGGGTTTTTTCCGAACATGTTATTACCTCCTTAATGCTTACCGCGGTCTTATCCGGTTACGACGTGCATCCTCGGGAAGGCGTGCGCTTCACCGAATTTTTAGGGTAAACGAAGTGCAGTATACACTATTTCCGGGAGGCAATGCAAAAAAACAAAAGCTTTTCGCAACCCTGTGTCGAGGCCGGGGCTTTCATCCGTGAAATTTCGTTTTCGGCGATCTTTCCGCCCTGAAAGGCAATCCCGGCTTTTGTTTTCGCTGGGCCGCCCGAGGCGTTTTGCCGCTGCGCCCCCTGGCAGCAGCGCAAAAAAGTGTTTTTGCGACTTGATCTTTCCTGATGTATCGATCGACAAAAACGACTCAATTTGTGCAACCGGCCGCATCTTTTCTCCTCCTTCATGTATAATGACCCTGCGGATGCTTGCCTGGAATTTTGCGGCGTTTCGCGCGTGTATTCGCAAATTTTGCGGGAATTGTAATAAAAATAATGACGGACAAGTCGTCTGGGGGCGAGCGTATGATTCGCAACAAATTGCTGTTGGTTGTCTTGGCGATGGTCGTTTCGATCTTTCTGATCTCGTGGATGGGGTATCGCGGCAGCCGTCGCGCGATCGAAAAACAGATTCTGGACGCCGGGCAGGCGGTGTCCGGCCTTGCCGCGTCCGAGGCGGGGATGTTCCTGATCGAGCGCGAGGAGATGCTGAAGGCCCTGCGCTTCGCGATCGAGCGGGACGCGCAGGCGCGCGGCTACTTCGACCCCAACGAGGCTTTCGCGACGATGCAATATTGGCAGAAGCAGGCGGACGCCCTGGGCATCAACACCATCTTTCTCGTGACCACCGACAACAAGATGTACGACACGTTCGACTGGGAGATCCCCGACGACTACATTCCGGTGGAGCAGTCCTGGTATACCGACACGATCGACGCCTCCGGCCTCACCTACTCCTCGCCGTACTGGGACGAGGATACGGGCGAGTACGTCATCCTGACGATCGGCGTGCCGATGGACGGGCCCAACGGCGAGCGGATCGGCGTGCTCGCCACCGACGTGCCGCTGAACGACCTCTCGAAGTTCGCCGAATCCCGTGGGATCGACGGCGAGGGCTACGGGTTCATCGTGGACGGCGACGGCCTGGTGACCATCCACCCGAACAAGGCGTTCGCGCTCGAGCTGGATATCACGCGCCCCTCCGCGACGGTCCCGCCCGAGCTCGCCGAGGCCGGACGGCGGATGATCGCCGGTGACAGCGGCGAGAAGTCGTACGTCTTCGAAGGGGTCAAACGCGAACTCTTCTACAGGCCGCTGCGCGGCGGCTGGAGCATCGGCATCAGCGTTCCCTACGACCGGCTGATGGCCCCGGCGCGGGCGCTCGCCTGGCGGCAGGCGTTGATCGGCGGCACGGCCCTGCTGTTGCTCTGCGTCCTTTCATGGTTCGTCTATCGCTCGATCTCGCGGCCCATTCGCGAACTGGTCGCCGCGACGGCGGAGGTGCGCGACGGCAATTTGGCGCACAACGTCGCGCTTTCCGGGAAAAGCGAGTTGTCCGCCGTCGCCGAGGCGGTCGGCGGCCTCGCCGCCGCGCAGCGCGATTTCTTCGTGAAGCTGCGCCAGCAGGGGACGGAGATCGACGGGCGGACGAGGGAGCTGGAGGACATCTTCCGCGACGCCGGGCACATGGTCTCCGGCATCGCCGGGGAGGCCGCCGGTCTGGCGGACCTGGCGGAGCGCAACGCCCGCGAGGTGGAGCGCGTCAACGGCGGCATGGACGAGATGACGGCGGCGGCGCACAGCGCGGCGCAGTCGACCTCCGAGGTCTCCGCCGAGGCGGAGGAACTGCGGGCCAACGCCGAGGAGTCGGAGACGCTGCTGGAGCAGAACCTGCAGAAGGTCGTCGAGATCTCCAAGGCCTTCGACGAGATCGACACCGTGGTGCGCGAACTGGAGGTCAACGCCGGAAATATTCGCAACATCGTCTCCCTGATCACCGGGATCGCGGGCCAGACCAACCTGTTGGCGCTGAACGCCGCGATCGAGGCGGCGCGCGCCGGGGAGTCGGGGCGCGGCTTCGCCGTCGTCGCCGACGAGGTGCGCAACCTCGCGGAGGAGAGCAACGAGGCCGCGGCCAATATCGGCGAGATCACCGGGCGCATCGTCGGGGAGGTCGCCAACGCGGTCGAGACCGTCCGGCGCGGCGTGACGCTGGCGGGGACGGCCTCGGAGGAGAGCCGCGAGACGCGGGAGCGGGTGGCGCGGCTGATCGACGGCATCGGTACGATCAGCGAGCGGATCGAGGACATCGCCTCCGTCTCCCAGGAGCAGTCCGCCTCGCTGGACGAAGCGCGGGAGGCCCTGCGCCTCATCGCCGAGGGCGCCGCGCGGAACCGTGAGGAGACGGGGCGCATCTCCGGAGAGGCGGAGGACGTCGTGCGCCGAATCGGGGAGACGGCCCGCGTCGCGGACGAGCTGCGCGACATGGTCGAGCGCAACAACGCGCATATCGGCAAGTACAGGCTGGACGGCAACGCTCCGGACACCAAGGCGCTGCGGGGATAATCCGCGCCCGCCGCTGTCGGAGTCGGTCGATATTGAAACATGGATTGATACGGCAAGGGGCCGGAGGATTGCGACCCCTTGCCGGGGTGTTGGGGTCGGGGATGGATCTCGGGGAAACGAAACGTCCAGAGAAATAGGTCCGGGGACTGGCTCCCGGACCGGATGTTTTTGTCGGTGTCGGGGGGAGTCCCGGAAAGTGAAAAGGCTCCGGGGGCTCGTTTTCCGACGTCGCCTTGCGCGCCGCGCGGGGGTCGATGACGGGAGGTATGGCGATGCCGACTTTTCAGATTGTTCTGTTCGAGGGGTTCGAGACGCTGGATGCGATGTGGCCGGCGGAGGTGATCGGTGGAATGGACGCGTACGCGGCGGCGTGTTTTTCGGCGGGTGGCGGTATCGTGTCCAGCCGTCAGGCGGTGGGCGTGGCGACGCGGCCCCTCTCCGATTGCGAGCCCGGCGGTGTGCTGTTGATTCCCGGCGGTTTCGGCGGTGTGCAGGACGCGTTGGGCGACGATACTTTCGTCGACGCGCTGCGGCGCTGCGCGGAAGGGGCGGAGGCCGTGCTGGCCGTCTGTACCGCCGCGCTGTTGCTGGCCGCGACGGGGCTGCTCGACGGACGGAGGGCGACGACGCACGCGCAGGTGTTGGAGCGCGCGCGGGCGTTGCGCGGGCCCGTGTGCTGGCGGACGGATGCCCGCTGGTTCGCGGACGGCAAGTTCTACACGTCCTCCGGCGTGCGCGCGGGGATGGATATGGTGCTGGGTTTCCTCGCTGCGCGGCATGGCCGCGAGGTTGCCGAGGCGCGCGCCGCGCTCGTCGAATACGATTGGCGGAGGAGCGAGGGGGAGGAAGGGGGGAAACCATGAAGGACTCGGAGTCGGGCGCGCAGGCGGCGTTGTCGTTGCGGGGGCCGGTGGCGTACATTGCGCTGTCCTCCCCGGAGAACTTCAACGCCCTGACGGCGCCCCTGCTCGACGATATGAACGCCGCGCTGGAGGCCTGCGGGGCGGATCCGGACGTCCGCGCCGTCGTGATACGCGGGGAGGGGCGCGCCTTCTGTGCGGGCGGCGACGTGCGGGCGATGGGCGAGGGGCTCGCCGCGGGGGACGCG
>DAIRUD010000082.1:0-7971 GCA_036803565.1 Synergistaceae bacterium
CACGTTCGGGAGGGCGCGGCGTTTTTTTGCCGTGTTTAGTATTTTACGCATTGCGCAAAATAGTATCAAAGCATATACTGTGGGCGTTGAGAGGGTGCGATAGCATGAGGCTGGAACTCGCAGACATCATCGACCTCGACTCCTTGCAGGAAATCCAGGATACCTTCACGAAGGCGACAGGGCTGGCGGCGATCGTCGTGGATTATCAGGGGCGGCCGCTCCTGCGCTACAGTTCTTTTACGCCCTTTTGCGAGAAGCTCCGCGAAAACCCGTTCTATTTCGAAAAATGCCGCCAGTCCGACGCGCACTCCAGCCTGGAGGCCGCGCGCCTGGGCGAGGTTTGCATCCACCGCTGCCACGCCGGGTTGGTGGATTTCGCCATCCCCATCATCGTGGACGGGGAGTACATCGCCTCCATGCTCTGCGGGCAGGCGCGCGTCGATACGTTCGAGGACAAGGACATCAACGTCGACCTGATCAAGCGGAGCGAGGGCATTTTCGAGGACATGCCCGAGCTGAAGCCGCTCTACGAGCAGATTCCCGTTCGGCCGTACCGCCTGATCCGGGAGGCGGCCCACCTTTTCTTTCTCGTGATCAACTACATGATCGAGCAGTACCTACTGAACCAGAAGAACGTCAAGCTGCTCGAGGAGCAGAAGGAGAAGATCGTCCTCCAGAAGCAGTACAACGACCTGGAGATGCGGCTGCACCATTCGCAGGTGACGCCGCACTTTCTCTTCAACGCCCTGAACGCGGCGGGGCGGCAGGCGATGATGGAGGGCGCGCAGAAGACGCAGGAGATCATCTTCGCCCTGGCGGAGATGTACCGCTTCTCCATGACCTACACGGGACACCTGATCCCCGTGTCCAGCGAATTGCAAAACCTCGAAAACTACCTCCTGATCCAGCGGATCCGCTTCGGGGATCTCGTGCGGACCAGCGTCGACGTCTCCGAGGACGCGTACGACTGCCTCGTCCCGGCCATGTCCTTGCAGATCTTTGCGGAGAACGCCTTTCGACACGGGCTGGAGAAGAAGGAGGACATGGGCACGCTGGACGTCGTCGGCGGGCGCAAGGGAGAGCGGCTATGCTTCGAGATCGCCGACAACGGCGCGGGCATGCCCGCCGATCGGATGAAGGCCCTGAACAGCTCCGACGCCGAGGTCGCGCAGCGGGCGGGCGGCGTCGGGATTTACAATGTGCGGAAGCGGCTCCAGTACTATTTCCCCGACGATTTCACCCTCTCTTTCTCGAACGGGCCGGAACGGGGCGTCCGGGTTTCCCTCTCCCTGCCCGCCGCCCTGCAGCACCTGGCCGACCGGGAGTACTGATATGCGCGATGTCGTGATCGTCGACGACGAGCATCTGGAGCGGTGGGCGCTGCGCCGAATCGTCGGGGAGGTGTCCGGCGTGCGTGTCGCGGGGGAGGGGCGCTGCGGCCGGGAGGCGGTCGACCTGTGCGCGCGGATCCGGCCCGCCCTGCTCTTCCTGAACGGCGGCATGGGCGGCATGAGCGGCTTCGACGCGGCGAAGCGGATCGCCGGTATCGCCCCGGAGACCGCGATCGCGATGACGACGGCATACGACAGGCTTGCCCCGAAGCGGGACCTGAAGAGCATGAACGTCGTGGAATATCTTCTCAAGCCGATCCGCCCGGAGAAGATCGTCGCGGTTGTGCGCGCATACTGCAAGGGGGAGCGCGCGGCGGAGGCGCGCCACATGGACGCCCCCCGGCGGCATGACGCGTTTCCCGACCGCATCCCCTCCAAGGAGATGACCCGTGCGCTGTTGCACATCGACCATCATTACGCCGGAGATGTCACGTTGGAAACCGTCTCCTCGCTCGTCTCCCTGAGCCCGTACTATTTCAGCAGATTGTTCAAACGGGAGGTCGGCGTGAACTTTTCCGAATACCTGCTGCGCAGGCGTCTGGACTGCGCCAAGCGCCTCCTGCGCGAGACGGACAAATCCGTCCTGGAGGTCTCCGCAGCGGCCGGTTTTCAGGAGCAGAGCTATTTCTGCCGGGTGTTCAAAAAACGTTGCGGCATGACGCCGGGCGCTTACCGGAGAGGCGGCGACGGTGCGGCGGACGGGGAGGAGACGGAGTTCTTTCGGGACTGAACCGTTCCCCTTGTGCGTGGCGGCGCGGGGAACGACACCTGCGTTGTGCTCGAAACCATAGGAACGGTTTTGCTTTATACGCTGTCGCGATTTCCTCCATCGCTATCGTACTCGCGGCGATACGCCGAGATCCGCTACGCATTTAAGGAGACACTGATTTATTTGTGTATCATGGGCATAGAGTTGATTATTTTCAACAATCTTGAGAAAAAGAGGCCCAACAGGCCCCTATTCCAGTTATAAATCCAATCGCTGATGGTGGTTGGGCACGTGGTAGCACTCCCTCAGTCGGCTTTGCCGACAGTCCCTCGTCGAGGGGGCCGGGGCTGGGCACGACGAAACGCCCTGCCTCCATCAAGAAGGGGCGCCGCCAAGGGTGGTTGAGGAAGACCTGCCGTGCTTTAAATAATTGATTTGACCTGAAAATGGAATCTTATGTGGCCTCGTGTCAATATCCCGATTTAATGCCCTTCCGCGTCGTTTTTCTTTTCATTCTGTATTTATGTGAAGCGTTTGTCACGCACGGGCTTGTGCGAACGCCCTGGGCGTCGCGTGCGGGATGACGAGTGTTTTTCTGTTGCCTGCACGGGGCAAGAGGGCGGAGGGTGTCGCAAGAAAATCGGGCTTTGTGAAGCCGACCGTTTGAATTGAACTTTATTGCTTTATTGTTCAAGGTTTTCTGGGCAAGATAGTGCAATGGCCTTGCGGCGATGCGACAGCAAATCAAAAGACTTTCCGGCGCGATTGTGACAGGATGACGGCGAGTACACGCATTTTTGCCTCTCAAGACCGGCATTTTTAACGGGCCGGAACTCGTACAAAGGTCGTATGTTCTAGCCCCGGCAGCTTGTGCGGCGGCGGGTGGAAAGCCCAAGGAGAACGGCATGGCGGACAAGGCGAGAATCATTCAAGAATTCGTACCCGGCAAGCAGGTGACCATCGCGCATATCATCGCCAATCCCAACCGAGACATCTGCGAGCGGATCGGCGTGGACAACAAGGGCGCGGTCGGCATCATGACCATTACGCCCGGCGAGGGCTCCATCATCGCCGCCGATGCGGCGTCCAAGTCCGCGCGGATCAAGATCGAGTTCGTCGACCGCTTCACCGGCGGGCTCGTCTTCAGCGGCGACGTGGCGGCGGTGGAGTCCGCGCTGCGCGACGCCATGTTCGCGTTGTCCGAGGTTTTGGGTTTCGCAACGGCCCCGATCACGAGGAGCTGACTTCTTTGGAGCGCCCGTCCGGTTACCTGAAGGCCAACCGGAAACTGATGGTGTCGGGCCCGACGCGCGCGGGCAAGACGTCGCTGCTGAAGGCGCTGGGTTACATCGACGACGTGCAGAAAACCCAGATGGTCGTCCACGGGGATTTCTTCATCGACACCCCGGGGGAGTTGCTGAACCATCTGTATCTTTACCGCTCCCTCCTGCAGAACGCGAACAAGGCGGGGCTCGTCCTGTTCCTCGCCGATCCGACGCAGGAAGCGCGCTATCCGCCGAAGTTCAACTCGGCGATCCAGGGCGTCGTGCTGGGGGTGGTGACGAAGATCGACATCGCCACGGAGGCCATGATTCTGCGTTCCGAGCGGGCGCTCCGTGTGGCTGGAGCGAAGGAGGTGGTGCGCTGTTCCTCGTACACCGGAGAGGGAATTTCCGAGCTGAAGGCAAGGATCGCAAGCATATTAGGAGGTGCAGAGAGAAATGAACGGTGAAGCACTCGGTTTGATTGAAACCAGGGGCCTCGTGGGCGCGATCGAAGCCGCCGACGCGATGGTCAAGGCGGCGAACGTCCACCTCATGGGGTATGAAAAGATCGGTTCCGGTTATGTGACGGTCATGGTCCGCGGCGACGTCGGCGCGGTCAAGGCCGCCACGGACGCCGGCGCCGCAGCGGCGAAGAAGGTCGGGGAGATCGTTTCCATCCATGTGATTCCGCGCCCGCACGCCGATACAGAGAAGATTCTGCCCAAGCTCGGGTAGTTTCCCATTGATCGAGGAGGTGCTCTAAGTGGAACAGGAGACGATGAAAAAAGTAATGGACGAGGTCATGCGGCGCTTCTCCAGCGAGGTCGCCGTCGACTCCAAACCGGCGGCCGACGAGGCCTGCTGCGTCCCGGCGAACTGCACCGAGTTCATCGGCACGGCCATGGGCCACACCATCGGGCTGGTCATCGCCAACGTCGAGAGCCGTCTGCACGAGCTCATGGGCATAGATAAGAAATACCGCTCCATCGGGATCATCTCCGACCGCGTCGGCGCCGGGCCGCAGCTCATGGCCTGCGACGAGGCCGTGAAGGCGACGAACACGGAGATCATCTCCGCCGAGATGTGCCGCGACACCGAGGGCGGATGCGGACACGGCTCGCTCATCATCTTCGGCGCGGAGGACGTGTCCGACGCCAAGCGCGCCATCGAGGTGGCCCTGAAGGAGGTCCCCAAGTACTTCGGCGACGTCTGGGGCAACGACGTCGGCTATCTGGAGCTCCAGTACACCGCGCGCGCCAGCTACTGCCTGAACAAGGCGCTCGACGCGCCCCTCGGCAGGGCCTTCGGGCTGATTCTGGGCGCGCCCGCGGGCATCGGTGTGGTCATCAGCGATACCGCGCTCAAGGCCGCCGAGGTCGACGCCTATGCGTACTGTTCGCCGCAGAAGGGCACCTGCTTCACGAACGAGGCGTTCGTCATGGTGAGCGGCGACTCCGGCGCGGTGCGCCAGTCCATCCTCTCCGCCCGCGACGTGGGCGTGAAGTTGCTGCACTCGCTCGGAACGAAACCGGCATCGGCTACGGTTCCCTACATCTAATGGGCGGCCGGAAGGGTTAGGGGAGGTGGCTGAAGATGGCAACAGGCAAGCGCAGCAAGAGATTTGAGATATTGGAGAAGCGCCCCGTCCACAAGGACGGATTCATCGGCGAGTGGATCGAGGTCGGGCTCTACGCGATGGGGAGCCCCAACGACCCCAAGCCCTCGATCCGCATAGAGGGCAACAAGATCGTGGAGATGGACGGCAAGCGCCGCGAGGACTTCACGATGATCGAGCAGTTCGTCGCGGACTACTCGGTCAACGTCAAGAACGCGCCGGAGGCGATGGCCAAGAGCGACCTGGAGATCGCGCGGATGCTGGTCGACGTCAACGTCCCCCGCAACGAGTGCATCCGCATCTTCACCGCCCTGACCCCGGCGAAGATCGCGCGGGTCATGGATTGCATGAACATCGTCGAGATCATGATGGCGATGCAGAAGATGCGTTGTCGCCAGACGCCGGCCAACCAGGCCCACGTCACCAACGCCAAGGACCATCCGGTCATGCTCGCGGCCGACGCGGCCGAGGCGACGTATCGCGGCTTCAAGGAGATCGAGACGACGGTCGGCGTCGTCCGCTACGCGCCCTTCAACGCGCTGGCGCTCCTGGTCGGCGGGCAGGTCGGGCGGCGCGGCACGCTGTCGCAGGACGCGCTCGAAGAGGCGTTCGAGCTGGAGATCGGTATGCGCGGTCTCACCAGCTATGCCGAGACGGTATCCGTCTACGGCACGGAGAGCGTGTTCGTCGACGGCGACGACACGCCCTGGTCGAAGTCCTTCCTGGCCTCCGCCTATGCCAGCCGCGGCCTCAAGATGCGCTTCACCTCCGGCACCGGCTCCGAGGTGCAGATGGGCGCCGCCGAGGGCAAGTCGATGCTCTATCTGGAGATCCTCTGCGTCATGGTCACCAAGGGCGCGGGCGTGCAGGGGCTGCAGAACGGCTCCATCTCCTGCATCGGCGTCCCCGGTGCGGTTCCCTCCGGCCTGCGCGCGATCGCGGCCGAGAACCTCGTGACGATGTGCCTCGACCTCGAGGTGGCGTCGGGCAACGACCAGACGTTCTCCCACTCCGATCAGCGCCGCACGGCGCGCACGATCCCCCAGATGTTCCCCGGTACGGACTGGATCTTCTCCGGATATTCCTCGACGCCGAACTACGACAACATGTTCGCCGGTTCGAACTGGGATATCGAGGATGTGGACGACTACCTCGCCATCCAGCGCGACTTCAAGGTCGACGGCGGCCTTCGCCCGGTCAAGGAGGAGGATGTCGTCGCGGTCCGCAACAAGGCGGCGCGCGCGATGCAGGCCGTCTTCGAGGAGATGGGCTTCCCGCCGATCTCCGACGCCGAGGTCGAGGAGTGCACGTACGCCAACGGCACGAAGGACATCAGCGACCGCAACATCCCCGAGGACCTGAAGGCCGCCGAGCGGCTGATGAGCGAGGGCGTCACCGGCGTCGACGTGGCCAAGGCGCTGGCCAAGCGCGGTTTCCGCGACGTCGCCGAGTCGATCATCCTGATGATGCGCCAGCGCGTCGCCGGGGACTATCTCCAGACGTCGGCCTGGGTCGCCAGCGACGGCACGGTCTACAGCGCGGTCAACGACCCCAACACCTATATGGGCCCCGGTACCGGCTACAAGATGTCCGAGGAGCGCTGGGAAGAGATCAAGGCGATTCCCTGGGCCATCCGTGCCGAGGACGTGTAAGGAGAAGGGGGGAAGAATACCATGCAGATGAATCCTGAACTGCTTGAGAAAATCGTGGCCGAGGTCCTGGCCGAGATGAACGTCGGCGGCGGCGCCGCGTCGGCGGTTGCGACCGCCGCGCCGGAACGGGTCGCGGGCGTGAAACTCTCCGAGACGGGCAAGGCGACGCGCGGGACGGATCCGAAAGAGATCGTGCTGGCGGTTTCCCCGGCCTTCGCGAGCACCTTCAAGACGACCATCACCGGCATTCCGCTCGCCGATGTGCTCCGTCAGGTGTTCGCGGGCGTCGAGGAGGAAGGGCTGCACGTCCGCGTCATCCGCATCTATCACACGGCGGACGTCGCGTTCATGGCGCACCAGGCGGCCAAGCTCTCCGGGTCGGGGATCGGTATGGGGATCCTGTCGCGCGGCACGTCCGTCATCCATCAGCGCGACCTAAACCCGCTCTCCAACCTCGAACTCTTCCCGCAGGCTCCGGTGATCGACCTGCCGACCTTCCGCGCCATGGGCAAAAACGCGGCCAAGTACGCCAAGGGCGAGAGTCCCACGCCGGTTCCGACCAACAACGACCCGATGGCCCGTCCCCGCTACCAGGGACTTGCGGCGCTCCTGCACAACAAGGAGGCCAGCTTCCAGGATCGCTCGAAAGCTCCGCAGGAGCTGTCGGTGTCCTTCGAATAGAGGTGGATAGAGATGGCACAGATTAACGAGCAACTGATCGCCGATGTCGTTCGCCAGGTCATCAAGGGGATGAACGGCGGGACGTTCGAACCCTCCGCATCCGTCGCGACGCAGCCCGCAGCGCCCTCCGGCAGCGGTATCACCGCCGCCGACTACCCGCTGGGCATGAAGCGCCGGGATATCCTCAAGAGCCCGCGCGGCATTCCCTTCGACGAGCTGACGCTGGAGAACATCGAGAGCGGCAAGGTCGGCTTCGAGGACTTCCGCATCGCGCCCGAGGTCCTGAAGATGCAGGGCGAGATCGCCGCCTCCGCGGGCCGCGGCCAGATCGGTCTCAACTTCGCGCGTGCGGGCGAGCTGACGAAGGTCCCCGACGAGCGCATTCTGCAGATCTACAACAGCCTCCGCCCCCACCGCTCGACGAAGGAAGAGCTGCTGGCGATCGCCGACGAGCTGCAGAATCAGTACGGAGCAGGCGTGTGCGCCGGTTTCGTCCGCGAGGCGGCCGACGTCTACCAGCGCCGCAAACTCCTCAAGGGCGATCTGCCCTCGACGGACTAGAAAAATCCGGACCGCGGGGGCTCTGCCCCGCACCCCCCGGCAGGGGACACGTCCCCTGCACCCCTGATCCGCAAATCGCTTTTCGCGCAGCGAAAAT
>DAIRUD010000083.1:0-7928 GCA_036803565.1 Synergistaceae bacterium
CGATTTTTATGGTTTTCTCAGCCCTCACAACCACTGCATTTTTATTTGTAAATCGTTGATACAACGTCGTTTGCGAGAATTTTTCCTTTCGGGCTTGTTCGGTTTTTTTCGCTTTGGTATAATCCTCTGTGTACCCATACTGTACCCAATTCCAAGGAGAAATCATGAGTAAAAAACTCACACAAAAATATGTACAATCTCTGCAACCGAAAGAAGAGGCCTATGTAGTAACCGACACCGAATGCAGCGGATTTTATGTGAAGGTCGGCAAACGCAAGAAAACATATTACCTCAAATACGTCGACAAGGATACCAGACAACGCAAACATAAAATCGGCGAGGCCGGCGATGTGCTCACTGTGACTCAAGCACGAACCTTGGCGAACCGGTTGAAAGCCCGACTGGCGGAGGGAGAATCGCTTATCCAGGAAAAACCAAAGGACGGGCTTACACTCGGCGAATTTATAAACAAGCATTACACCCCTTGGCGATTGAGTAATCATAAAGTGGGTTCATACACTTTGGGCATGATCAAAACGCACTTCGGAAAATTGTTCTATTCAAGGGCGATTGAAGACCTCAAAATCTCCGAGTTTTACGACTGGCGCAACAAACGTTTGGAACTGGGGAGGAAAGCGGCGACAATCAACAAAAATATCGTTGCGATCAACGCCGCGCTGAATTGGGGCGTAAAGCACGGTTATATCGAGGTCAACCCTATCGAAAAAATAGAGCCACTAAAAGAGTACGACTCCGACACGAAGCTGCGATATTTAACGGATGAGGAAAGAGAGCGCCTCATGACCGCCCTTGACGACAGGGAGAAAAAAATGAGGACAGAGAGAGTAAACCACAACAAATGGCTGAAAGAGCGCGGTCAGTCGCTTATGCCATTACTGGACGGCGAATTCGTCGACTATATCAAGCCTATGGTTTTATTATCGCTTCATACCGGCATAAGGCAGGGCAATCTGTTTGCACTCGAATGGAGAGATATCAACTTCGACAGCAACACGATAACATTGAGAGCGGCGGTCTCAAAGGGCGGTAAGACCCACAGGATACCCATGAACAGCATTGCTGCTCAACTGCTGACATCATGGCACAAACAATCGCAGAATACCGAAAGCGAAGCGTTGGTGTTTCCGTCGCCCAAGACGGGCAAACAGCTTAACAACGTTAAAAAGGCCTGGGCGGCAATACTGAAAGCCGCTGAGATCGAAAATTTCCGCTGGCACGACATGCGGCACGACTTCGCATCGCAGCTTGTCATGAGCGGCGTGGATCTGAATACCGTCCGCGAGTTGCTCTGCCACGCGAGCATGGAGATGACCATGCGGTATGCGCACTTGGCACCCAACGTCAAACAGCAAGCGGTAGAATTGCTGTCCACAAAGAACAATGGCGATGTAAAAGGCAAAAAGAGGATGGCCGTCTGATCACAGAAGCAGTATATCCACATGCTCTCCGCCGTCATATCGCTGCTTGTTGCTTATTTCAAAACCTCACACAGGATCGCATATTGGTCGTCATATTTGCGTGGGGAACGCTCTTTCAATATATCGATGTTGCGAAGCTTCCATAGAACCGCAGGGAGTCTTGCGATGTCGGGGACTTCCAGAAGGTTCCAATCCGGAACGCCTTTGACGAACGACCGTAGAAATTTGCGGTCGGCCTCGCTGAGCAGTGCGGGCAGAGCCACAAAGAGCGTCTCCCGCGCCCTGGCGTAATCCTCATAGGCAAAGGGCGTGGCGCTCATTCCGGCAAATTGGTTGTCAAACGCGTCCCTCATATCGTGTACATTGGGTGCAAGCAGTTCGTGAATCGGGCGATTATGGCTCAACAGACAGACGATGAAACCGAGGACGATTCGCCTGTCGAAGCCGCTGCCCGACAGAAACGGGGCCAAGTCGAACAGATCCCGCGGATGTTGGCGGTCCAGCGCAGCACAGATCTTCCCACCGTACAGCTCCTCTCTCGATATCACCGGCATCTCCATGTACTGACCAAGAATTTCTTCGGCGTCGGGGTGCATGGGCATCGTGCGAATAGGAAAAGCGTGGCCGCGCATTGTCGTGTTGACTTCAATTTTTACGAGAGCTTCCGGCGTCCGGCAGAGCAGCTTATACTCCTGCGACGCCACGCCGAGGTTGGCAAATTTTATCCCGGGGATGCGTATTGATAGGTCCTGCCTGATCGATGCCAGATTATCGACAATAGCATCAAGCGCTTCGGTGCGTTCGCTGAAATACGGATAGCAGAGGTCGATATCGACCGACAGGCGTGGCAGCCCGTGTTCGAAGAGGTTAATGGCAGTTCCGCCTTTGAGCGCAAACGCGCCATTCCGTGTTATCGCCGGGAGAATCCGCACAACAAGGCGAAGCTGTGCCATGTACGATTCGTCAAATTGGTTTATTGCCATAGCCGATAAAGCTCCCGCGGTATCACCAGTTTGTATTTCTCGATATAAACGCCGTTCTTGCCCAAGCTGCGCACGCCTTTGCCCAGGCATATTTTATCCCGGTCGAGGCGCTGCCCCCATGAATGACCGGCCCGATCCGCAAAGAGCAGAAATGTCCGTTTGATGCGTATGGAATCACAGCCCGCAAGAAGCTCCTGTAATAGTTGGGGGCGCAGTGTATCGAGGTTCTCGGTCAGCTGGTACGCTTCGTTATAGCTAATCATCCGCGGCGCAAGGTACAGCGTTTCAAGAATCGCCCGTTCCGGGCAGGAGCAGTGAATCGAAAAGGTTCTATGGGGGGTCTCCATCATACCTGCACGACCATCCCTCAGAAACGATGTATGGCAGAGGCAAAAGTTCGCCCATCTCGCGACCCACGTCGGCAGGGTACGCATTTGACTGGAAAACAGGAAGATGCCCTCTCCTTCGCCCCGCAAAAATTGTGCATATCCTTGAAGTGCAAGCGCCGTCCTCGCCCCAGCATGAATCGGCATATCGAGCTGCGATTGGAGGGCGTGAAGGATACCCTGCCAGTCAAGCTCGTCGCCCGGCCAGATATAAGCGCCTCGTCCGCTTCGCTCAAGCCATCCGCTTCGCCGATAATACTGCTGTAAGTTCGGGGATATGCCCGACCTTGCCAGGTACGACGCAAGCAGTGGAACTCCTGGCACTCGCATGGTAGTCAATAATTTTAATTTTTGCTCTTCATTGCTAGCCATGCTATTATTTTAACACAAATTCTAAAGTTAGTGTACGTGCCGGGCGCACAAGAAAAGCGACCTTCGTCATGCATCTCGCCGAAGGCCGCATGTTCATCAATATGCTGTCAAAGCGTCTGCGCCGCGATCTAGCTCCGACGCTTGATCGCGGCCCCTATCGCCAGCATGGCGAGCAGGCCGAAGCCCGCGTCGCAGCCACCGCCGGAGGAGCTCAACTCCCCCTCTTCTTCCTCATCGCCGCCGCTGCTCTCACCCTTCGTCACCGTCACGGTTTTGCTCACCGGTGCGTAGCCGGTCGCGGCTGCCGTCACGGTGTAGGTGCCGTTCGCGAGGCCGGTGTCCAGGACGAAGGCGGGGACGGTGCCCGCGGCGTCCGTCGTCCGTGGGAGCGAGGTCACGTGCGTGTTGTCCCGGTTTGCCAGCGTGAATTGCACCGTCACGCGCGGCTGCGGGGCGTCGCCGGAGGTTACCGTCGCCGATACCTGCACGCCGCCGCCGGAGGCTGTCTCGCTGGCGTCGAGCAGGATTTCCGGCGTGGCGGGCTCGCTCACGACATGCACATACCCTTTGGCGAACGTGCCCTTGAAGGCCGGGTTTGCGCCGCTCTTGGTGCTGAACGTCAGGTCGTAGGTGCCGCCGGGGAGTTTGCTCACCTGTTCGGCGGGGAAGGTAAAGACACACTTGCCGCCGATGATCGCGGCCTTCGCCTCGCCGAGCGAGTACGACGCGCCCGCGCGCGCCGCGCGGCCTGCCTGTAAGGCTGCCGGTGCTGCCGTGTTCGTCGCCGTCAGCACGACGGTCGTGCCGTCGGGGAGCAGTTCGCCGTCGCCGGTGACGACCAGCTCGCCCACTGCATTCAGCGTCACGGTGAAGCGCTGATCGCCGTAGGTGACCGTCACTCTGTTTTTGGCCAGGTCATACGTGGTGTTCGGTTTCTTCTCGTCCAGCCACGTGATCGTCACCGTGTTGACGGAGGTGGAGACCGACGCCACGCCTTCGCCGTCGATGGTCACGGGGGTTTTGGTAGTGTCAGTGTTGTCGGGGTCGCCGCCGGTGCTCGCGGCGGATATCACGTATGTCACGTACATCGACGTGGTGCCTTCGTCCGTCGTCACGCTGACCTCGAAGCGTCCGCTCCCGGCAGCGGTCGGCGTGCCGAGGAACTCAATCGTCGCACTGGTCGAGCCCGAGGCGATATCATCCGACACCGTCAACCACGCCGGTTTTTTTGGAGCAGCTATGCTCTGCAATGTCGCAGAAGGGACCGCGGCGACGCCTACCTTTTGCACAGTGATCGGTGTTCCGACCGTGCCGGTGATCTTGAGGCTGGCCGGAGTGAAGTCGGCGCTCGCCACGTTGGTGATATTACTGGAAGATTGCGTAAATGTTTTTAGCACTGCGCGTTTGGAGATGGACGCGAGGCCGTCGCTTTTTCCAGCTGTGTATTCGTACACCACTTTCGGCATCTCGTCAGATGACAGTGCGCGCGACAGGTGCAGCGTGACGATGCCCCCTGTCACGTCCGCCGAGAGAACCGTGGTTGCTGGGGTGACGCTGTCGATGGTAAATCGCGTCGCAAGCTCCGTGCCGGAGGGCGTGTCGGCGTAGGCGTGAACGACCTGGTCCGACGCGTCTAACACCAGGATCAGTTTATTGCCGTTCACGGACGCGCTTGCCGGCGACAAGTCGGCGGAGGTGCAGTACAGCATCCACGGATTTCGCGATGATCCGATATTAGAATCTAAATCATTAAAGTCAAAACCAGATTTTAAGATTACAGATTGCAAGTTCAAAAGCGAGGCGGGGCGGACAGCGCAGAGGACGTCCACGCGGTTGCCGCCCGGAGCGACGATGCCGAAGGAAAGCACGACCGCGGCGCGCAACGAGTCGTTGCCCAGCGACCGCAGCCAGTAAGGGGTATTACTACTGATTTTTCTATCAGTATTATCTGCAAAATATTTTAAATTTCCCGCCTCATTAATACTAAGCAAACCTATTTTGATCTTATCTGCATTTGGCTCAACGTTCGCATGAGAGTAATTGCCATCATCGTTCGCAAATTTCCCTTCCACCAGCGCCGCCAGCTCTTCGGTTTCCAGCTTGGAATACATGTCGGTGCTGATCGTCTTGACGATATCTGTATCGGTTCCCCAGGACCACGCGAGAGGAGTTTCGTTATCAAAGCTCTTCGTTGTGCCATCCCCATATAAATCGTCGCTGGTCACCAGAAACATCGTCTTATCGCTGGAGACCTCCAGCACACGCCACGTCCACTCGCCGAACCGGACGTAGCGGTGCATGGTGTTCCCCACCCCGGTCCCGTCGTCGTTCCAGCGGCCGAGGTCAAAAGCGACCTCGGCGGATGCACCGCCGGACGCGAGCGCCAGCAAGCAGAGCGCGAGCAGCAGGCGGAGCAGGTTGTACGGCGTGCCCTTATTTTTCTCTCTTTTCATCGATAACACCTTCCTCTGTTTGACTTTTATCCCGCTCCCACCAGGAGCGGACGCGATTTTGCACCTTATGCCGCAATGCGCCGGTGTTACCGTGCGCCGCGTGCGAGAGCCACGAGCCGAGCCGCTTCTCGACCTCCTCCCGGCCCAGCGCCCCCGATTCGTACTGCCGTTCGTAAACACCGAGTCTGCGCCGCAGGCGACGGACGTTCTCCCGCTTCAGGGTCCGCACGACCCGGCCCTCCTTCGTCGGCCGCGTTACGAAATACTCAGGATGACGCGACGCTTCGGCTCGTGCACGACAAACTCCCGATAACCGCCGATGCGCCAGATTCCACGCTCCAACTCTCTGCGAAGCGCCTCGACGTTCCGGTTCAACTCGTACTCGAAGCGCAGCACCTCGGGCTTGTAGCGCTTACACAAACGCGCCGCCTTGTGCCCATTGTACAGGTTCTCGAAGTCGCAAAGTTTCGGGTAGGCGTTCTTCAAGCGCTTCACGGCGACCGCCGCGAATTTCGCCGCCGACGCGGAAGAGGAGGATGTCTCCCCTTCCGCACGTCCCGAAAGCGTTCGCGCCTGCTACCGGCATTCGTCGCGCTTCGGCGGCTTCTGTTCGTCCCCCGGTCGGGGCGGTTCTGTTGCCCCTCGGTCGAGACGGGAGCGGGGTTCCCTCGCCCATGCACACGGACGGCCTCCGCATGGAGGCGCGTTTCTGGCGCAAGGGATTCTTCGTTCCCCCAGGGCGGGTCGGGGCGGACAGCGCAGTTGTCGTTCACGTTGTTGCCGTTCGGATCGACGTTGCCGCCGGAATTCACGACCGCGGCGTTATTCGTGTCGTTGCCCTGCGACCGCAGCCGTCTCAACCCCACCCCCATTCCTATATCCTTTTTCATTTCGCATCGGCGCGCATCCACGCCGACAACATCCTGCCCACATCGCAGAGGAAACCCGCAGCAAGAACCTGCTGCTTCGGCAGGATGCAGCCCATTTCGCGCGAGAGCGTCAGCAGATAATCCAGTTCACGAAGACAAGAAAGGGCCTCGTGCTGATACTGTTTCCTATGACGCGCCTCCTCGGAATCATCCAACCGCGCATCGTTGGCGCGATACAAATGGTGGGCGACATCCAGGCAAAGATTCTGCATTCGACTCACCAGCGTAAACCGAAACCGCTTCGGTGACCTCTCCGTCACGGTAAAAACATACGTCGCCAAATCCTTCGCCTTAGTGATGACGGCAAGATCGGTCATCTTCAGCCTCGGCCTCCCGCGTGTAACATTTTGAATGTGTGTAAATCATACACCATACAGATAACTCATGTTCACAAAATACCAATCATTATCGTGATGCCCACACCCTCGAACGATCAGCGCCCGCGCCCGACGCTACGCCGGTTCCGCAGGCTCGCGCTGTCCTCGATCCGCCCGATGCTTCTACCCATTCTCGTAATCGTCACATCCCGCCCGATGACCTGCTCCAACTGCTCTTTTTCTGCGTCGTCAACGCTGTGCTGAATCACGTGATTCTCGCTGATCTTCTGCAACGCATGCGTCCGGCCACCGTGCGAAACCACGCCGATGATGGGGCCGGAATAGGTTCTGCTGTCCTGGGCGTCGGTCATGATGATCATCCCTTGCGGGATATACCTTCTCGCAACCTCCATCGCCTTCTGTCTGAGGGTTTTCGAGATCTCGGCCATTCGTTGCATCCGTTCCTCCGGCGTCTCGGTCGCCGCCGCCATCATCTCCCGCAACTCCGGATTGGCGATGCGAATGCTGTTCCTCGCGGCTATCTCCGCACACCGCCGCTTGTACGCCTCGCTGCCGCTGAGCTCCACGCCGCCCCACTTCTCTTGCGCAAGCTGAAGCGCCGCCAGCAGGGTGTCGTCGTCCTGCCGGTATACCCGAATCCGCTGTCCCACGTCGACAAACGACGCCTGGTTGCCGTCGCCGCTGTAGAACTTCACGCCGTTGGCAGTCGGCTGCACGCGGAAGCCGAGAATGCCCTTTTGCTCATGATCTTTCTGCCCGTGTGCATCGTGAGGGGCATGTAGTTCGAGCTGTTTTTTATTCTTACGGTGCCGCCACGAATCGGCCTCACCGGAGAGGTTCCGACTGCGCAGCCAGCTCTCATACGACGCAAGATCGGAGGACGTTTGCCGCAGTCGCTCTCGTTGCGCCCTGTGCTCTTTTTTCAGAAGGGCCGTCTCGGCGGCGTGCCGCGCCGCCAGGAGTGAACTCTGCCGGTTGATGTATCCTCTGCCCAGCCCCCTGCCACGGAGGGAGCGGAATAGCTCTGC
>DAIRUD010000084.1:0-7920 GCA_036803565.1 Synergistaceae bacterium
TATGCGCTAGAGTTGGGGAAGCGGCGAACAAGGCCTATCTGGCCGGTTTGTGCGTCTGCTTTGCGAAAGCCGCCCGGCGGCTTGGCCGGGAAATCATCATGAGGAGGTATGACGTATGAAACTGGGCGATTACGTACAAAGCGGCGACTGGAAAGGCGAGAAGCACGTGCCTGTCATCGAGGCTCCGGAGAAGGTTGCGGCGGGGGAGGCCGTCACCGTCACCGTCAGCGTCGGCAAGGAGATTCCGCACCCTAACGAGGTCAAGCACTACATCAAGTGGATCAAGCTCTTCTTTGTGCCCGAAGGCGGCAAGTTCGCCGTCGAACTCGCCAACTTCGCGTTCGACGCGCACGGCGACAGCATGGATCCGGAGAAAGCGCCGGGCGCCGCGACGGATCCCTGGGGCGCCGTCCGCGTCAAGCTGCCCAAGAGCGGCACGCTCGTCGCGCAGTCCTACTGCAACATCCACGGTCTGTGGGAGAATTCGAAACCCATCACCGTCGGCTAGATTCGACGAGCGGTCTTTTTCGACGCAAGAGAGTAAGATTCCGACAGGGCCCGGAAGGGTCCTGTTTTTTTGTGCGTCACGTTCGACGCGACGGTTTTGCGGAAACTGCAATATAATGATGCCGTATCCGAATGGAGGTGTCCGCTTTGAACGAACCGACCGTGGTGGTCAAACGCGTTGCGCTGTCCGCGCTCGTCGTGCGCTATCGGGACGTGGAGCGGTTCGCGGCGCTCTGCGGGGAGTGTCCGAATTACGGAAAAAACTGGGCGTGTCCGCCGTACGATTTCGATACGGGGGCGCTCGTATCCGCGTACTCCACCGCCTGGCTCGTCGGCGTGAAAATCCCCTGTGCCCGCGATTCTATCGCGACGACATCGCCGGACGAGAATCCGGCGAAGCGATCGGTGAGAATATTCATGGAGGCCAAGGAGCGGGTTCTCGATGTGTTGCGCGCCGGCGAGGAGAAATATCCCGGCGCGATCGCGCTCTCGGCGGGCGGTTGCGCCAGGTGCGCGGAATGTGCGCGGCCCCGGGAAACCTGCCGTTTTCCGGGCACGGCCCGCTGCTCGCTGGAATCCGTGGGATTCGACGTATCCGCGATCGCGCGGGACGAGTTGGGGATCGATATGCACTGGGCGAAAGGCGGCATGCCCCCCTACCTGACGATCGTGAACGCCCTGTTGCTGCGGGAGGAAGAAGCCGACGGGAGCGAGGCGTTGGGCGAAGCGGTGCGGAATGCGTTGGCCCGCGAGAGAGGGAAATGAGGCGATGAAGATCGAAACGCTGGCGGTCATTCCCGCGCGGCTGCGAAGCACGCGCTTGCCGGAGAAGCCGCTGATCAAGCTGTGCGGCAGGGAACTGGTCCTCTGGGTGCTCGACGGTGTGCGGCGGAGTGCGAAGGTCGACCGCGCGGTCGTGGCCACGGACGATGCCCGCGTCGTCGCCGTCGTCGAGGCGGCGGGGGGCGAGGCCGTGCTGACGCCGCCGGACCTGCCGACGGGCAGCGACCGGGTCGCCTTCGTTGCGCGGGAAATCCCGTCCACGTACGTGCTGAACGTGCAGGGGGACGATCCCATGGTGTCGCCCGACGTGTTGGATGCCATGGTCGACGCGTTGCGGGCGGACCCGGATGTCCGTCTGGCATTGCTCGCCAAGCGCATCGACGATCCGGACGAGGTGGATCGGGATTCCGTCGTCAA
The DNA here is from genome assembly GCA_036803565.1 of Synergistaceae bacterium. Classification (GTDB taxonomy): domain Bacteria; phylum Synergistota; class Synergistia; order Synergistales; family Synergistaceae; genus DAIRUD01. The sequence goes on from DAIRUD010000084.1 coordinate 1,708, forward strand.
GATGGTGTTCGACGGAAAGGGGCGGGCGCTGTATTTCAGCCGTTCTCGGATTCCCTTCGAGCGCAATCCCGGCGCGGTTTATTACAAACATATCGGGCCGTACGCATGGCGGCGGGACGCGCTCTTCGACTTCTCCTCGTGGCCGCAGACGCCGCTGGAGCGGGCGGAGAGCCTGGAGATGCTGCGCGTACTGGAAAAGGGGCAGACGATTCGCTGTATCGAGACGGAGATCGACAATATCGAGATCGACACGCCGGAGGACGTCCGGAGATTCGAGGAATATGTCCGGAGCCGGACGGTGGAATAAGAGCAAAGAAAAGCATTCAAGAAAAATTAAAATATCTGAGTACGAGAGGACGGTCGATCGGGATGCCGGGTTGGGAATTGTTCGACGACGCCGAGCGCGCGCAGGTGCGAGAGGTCATGGAGACGGGCGTGCTGATGCGCTACGGCTTCGACGGGATGCGCAAGGGGCGCTGGAAGGCGCGCGAGTTGGAGGAGGCGATCTGCCGCCTGACGGGGGCGAAGCACACGCTGCTGCTGGCGGACGGCACGGCGGCGCTGACGACGGCGCTGGCCGCCCTCGGCGTGGGAGCGGGCGACGAGGTGATCATGCCGCCCTTCACCTTCGTGGCCAGCTTCGAGTCGATCATGGCGGCGGGCGCGACGCCGGTGCTGGCGGAGATCGACGACACGCTCTGCCTCAGCCCCGAGTCCGTCCGCAGGGCGATCACGCCGCGGACGAAGGTGGTCATGCCGGTGCACATGTGCGGCGCGATGGCGCGCATCGACGAGTTGCAGGCCGTCTGCCGCGAGAAGAACCTGCTGCTCGTCGAGGACGCCTGCCAGGCCTTCGGCGCGTCTTACCGGGGGCGTGCGCTGGGGACCATCGGCGACGCGGGGTGTTACTCCTTCGACTTCAACAAGATCGTCACCTGCGGCGAGGGCGGCGCGGTCGTCACCAACGACGAACAGACCTACCTCCGTGCCGACATGTATCACGACCACGGACACGATCATAAAAACAGCGACCGAGGATTGGAGGATCACCCCTTCCCCGGCTACAACTACCGCATCTCCGAGCTGCACGCCGCCGTGGGGCTGGCGCAGGTGGCGAAGACGGAGCGGTTCGTCGCCATTCACCGCGCCAACAAGAAGGTTCTCAAGGACGCCCTCGCGACCGTGCGGGGCGTAACCTTCCGCACCCTGCCCGATCCCGACGGCGACTGCGCGACGTTCCTCTCCTTCTTCACGCCGGACGAAACATCGGCGCGCGCCGCGACGAAGGCCATGAAGGACGCCGGGATCGACGGCGTCTTCCACTGGTACGACAACAACTGGCATTACGTCCGCAACTGGCGGCATTTCAAGGAGCGCCGCTTCGCGAACGCCGTCAGCTCCGACATCCTGAACGGCATGCCGGACTATTCGAAGGTCTCGTTCGAATCCGACAAGCTGGTCTCCCGCTGCATTTCGGTCACGATCAAGATGGGCTGGACGAAGGACGAGGTCGAACGCCGCGCCGAGGCCATTGCCGGGGCGGTCAAGTCCGTGCTGTAGGCTGGCGGGGGAGCCCCGTCTCCAAGCTATGTGGGGTATATTTGTCCTCGGGTGAACGAGAAGCGCTTCGTGCCATGTGGGGAGACGGCCTGCGGGGTCGGGCGCAAAGCGGCTTGTCGGAACGGTTTTTCTTTTCGCGGCGTGCGGCGGTGTTTGCCCGATCCCCGCTTTCGATTTTGCCAGACATAATCCTCGCGGCTTGACTTTTTTATCGGAAGCGTGTTGACTATGATTCTAGTGTGCAGTTTTACGAAGGAGGTTGTCGGAAGGACATGTTGAGGGCCAAGACGAGACGATATTTTATATGGATGATAACCGTGCTGATGTTGTTTTGTGCGGCTGGAGGTGCTTGGGCTGCAGCGCTTTATCCCGGTGCCGCACCGGGAGGGAATAACGCCGATACTGGTGTCAGCGCGGGAGCGATTCAAGCGGAAGTTTATTACATCGGAGATGCGGAGCCGCTGAACTATCAAATCGCATTGGCCGTGTCTGCGGATGCCCTGAGTTATGCTGCCGGTGAAAATGTAGTTATTTCCGTCGATGTAGCAGGCGCGGGATGGGGTATCTCTGGGGTGAATCCTATCGTTTTTAACGCGAGCCCGGACGGGTCTTTTTACGAGTCGTTTTCCCTGACCAAGCCGAGTACTGCTCCGCAGAATACAGTGCGCTTCGATGTCAGCGGGGATACGGCAATAAATTCGTATACCTATACGGTCACGCCGGTGCAGGTCCATCCGACGCTGTCCTTTACTCCAGACCTGCTGGAGTTTGTGGCGGGTGATCCGACGACGGCATTCGATGTGGAGTTGACCAGTACGACACCTGGTTTCGCGTATGACGAACTTACGCTGTGGGATCGTGCTGCGCCTACGGTAGCGGGGCGGATCATCAGCGGGGATCACATCAATGGTTCGGTGTTTGGGGATGGCAGCAGCGGCCAAGGTATATGCGTTTCCCATCTCACGACGAAAGCGACGATCAAGAGCGACAGGGCCGGTCCTAAAGCGGCTGGCACCGACACGGTTTTTGTCTCCGTGGGCCCGAATTTGCGGATCAACGACGCCGTCGTCGCCGGATTTACGGCGGATACAGTGCCGCTTGCAAGCTTCGACATCACGGTGTTGCCGTATTCTTCCTCTCCGTCCATCGTGTTGAGTCATTCTGCTGTGGATTTCGAGCGCTACATGGATGCAGCCACGAAAGGTGCCGTCACCGTGAGCCCTCGAAATTGGCCTGCCGGAGACAGCATCCAGGCGCTCCGTTTCTCCTACGGCGGGGTGACGGGGCCAACCGTTTCTTTCCCCGCGAACGGTCTCGTGGTCAGTTCGGATAGCACGCCGAGAATCACGTTCCATGGCTCTCTTACCGATGTTATGGCGGCTACGATACCGCCCGTTCGCGTCATCGCCTACAACAACGCCGATCCCAATGTTGCAACGGTCAGCGCGGATGCGACTTTGACGCTCAGCATCTCAGAGCCCTCGACCCCGGCGGACGGTACGCTCTCGCTCTCCGAAGAGCGTTACGTCTTCTACGTCGGCGAGAGTGTGTCGCGGACGTATAACGGCGTTGCCGTCAAACGCGGCAACGTCGACATTACGGATTCGTTCTTTGGCAGCGACGGGTCGCTGTGGGTCTCGCTTCCCGCGGGCACGCCCGCCGAAAGCGTGGTGTGGAACGGCCTCACCATCACGGCGAGCGTCCGCGGCACGCGCGTGGAAATCTCCGGCGTCCCTCTGCAGCAGCCTCTGGAGACCGACGTGCTCGTGACGGCCCGCTCCTCCACCGGGGAAACGTTGTCGCGGGTCTTCCGCATCGTCGTGTCGCAGCGGATTTCCACGGCGGTAACGGGCATCTCCTTCACGCCGCAAACACTCCTCGTCCCCTACGGAACGGAGGCCTCCTCCTTCCTGAACGTCATCACGACGCCGCCCGACGGCGACCTGAGCGCATACAACCTGACCATCACCGGGACCGGCGTGGGCGCGCCGTCCTCCCCCGCACACTGGAGCGGCTTGACCATTCAGCCGTCCGGCGGAGGGAAAAAGGTTTACGTCAGCGGAACGCCCGAGGATCTGGGGCAGACCGGGGTGTTCACGCTGGCCGCCACGAAGGGGGCGGAGACCGTCTCCGGCCAGTTCGCGATCTCCGTTGCGAGCGAGGTGAACGCGGGGAAGGTCAACTTTGTGAGCGACATCAACGGGAATAAGTTCAAGGGGCTGTACACCGACTACGAGAACATTTTCGACCTCTCGCTTTCGATTCCCGCGACGAGCACGGTCGTGCGCGTCAAGGCTCCGGACGCGACCAAGTTCGTGACGCTTTCTCCCGTCGATCGTACGGCGGGCCGCGGTTCCTCCAGCAACGCTTTCGAGACGTATGGCAGCGCGGTGCGCGTGTATTATAAGCCGAGCATCGCCGGACGCCACACGTTCAACGTCTACAACGAGAACAACGGGCAGCTTTTCGTCTATTACGCCGATATCGACACGATCGGGGATGAATATCGGGACGACTACAGCAGCGGAGGCGGTGGCGGATGCAGTGCGGGCGCAGCCGGCGCCGCGGCCTTCCTGGGGCTGGGTGCGTGTCTGGTGCTTCGCCGACGCAAGTAATATTCACCGCACCGCTTGTTTTCGATTACCGGAGCCCCGTGCATAGCACGGGGCTCCGCCCTATGAGGATGCCCTGTGCTCGTTTGCGGTATAATATCAAGTCGAACACGAAATGGTTGGGATCCGTTCCGCGACCGGTTCGCAAGCTGGCCTGATATTCGTATCCGCAACGCGGATCGCCGCTCGATGTGGATCGAAGTGCGAATACCGCAATGATCGGGGTTCGGCGGATTGGCATCCCAGACCGGCGAAGGTGTCGGGGACGGGTTTCGCGAGGTGACAATGCTTCGATATCATTTCGGAAGATACGGGAAATGAGGAGTGTGTCGATTGCACAATCGGAAGACTTGGGGAACGTTGTTCCTGCGCGTGGGCGTGTGGTTGTTTCTTCTGGGGGCTGTCGCTTTGCCCGCGTCGGCGGCGGAAAACGCCGTTTCCGGCCTTGCCTCGATGCTCCCCGGGGTGTGCTCGGCGGACGCGTTCGTCTTCTGGCGGGCGGAAACGGCGCAAGTGTCGATACGGACCGTCGAAGCGGGCAGATTGCCGGAGATTCTGGAAGGCATCCCCGGCATCGGCGGCGATGCGGAGGAGAAAACGCCTCAAGGCCGGGAGGAGGGCGCGAAATCGGCGGACGTAAGATCCGGGGATCGGGAGGCCGCACTCTCGCCGGCCCGCTATCTCAAGTCGTTGTCGGAGCTTGCCCGCATGGTCGACGAAACGGCGCTGCTCTTCCTTCCCTCCGCCGGCAAGGCCAGTGAAGACGTGACGATACGCACGACGCCGGAGTTGTATATGGCTTGCTATGTGGACAGGGAGGCATTCGAGCGGAAATTCGCCGAAAACGGCAGCCTCTTTCACGACTTGCAGACTTGGGACGACGAGGGGGCGGGCGACGGGGCTTCCTCATGGGTGTTCTCCCTGGGCATGGGCGCGGAGAAAACCCCCAGGCTGTATATGACCGGCGAAGCCTACTCCGACAGGCATTTGTTGCTTCTCTCGTCCCGCGCGGAGGGGGTTGCGGCGATGCGCGCCGCGCGCGACGGCGAAGCGTCGGGGCTCGGAGCGGCGGAGCTGCCGGAAAACGGCGATTTCCTGCGCATGCGCCTTGCCGCGAAGAAAGCGGGGCTGCCCGCCTCCAGCCTCTCCGTGGGCAGCGATCCCGGCCGCACGCGGATCCGCATTCGCAGGGTGCGCGCGGAATCCCTCCCGGCCTCGGCGGATGTCGGCGCGTCCGCCGACAAAACCGTATCGGCGGACGGGGCGGGGAGCGAAAACACATCGCCGCCGCACTATGCGTTTTTTGCGCCGGTCGGCCGGGGCGAGGTCGCGCTGTACCTTTCGCTGGCCCTTTCCCACGCCGGGGGGGACGCCGTGTCGGGGGCGATCGACGCGGTCTTCGGCATATTCGACGAGCAGGGGCTGAAAATCCCCCGCCCCATCAGGAAGGAAATCCTGTCCGCGCTGCGCGGCGGGCGTATTTCCTTCTTTGCGGTGCAGGAAGCGCGCGAGATCTCCAATATGTACCTCTTGATGGAAGCCCCGAAGGACGGCACCCTGGACGGCGTGTACCGGTTCGTCGGCCTCGCGCCCTCCCAACCGCTCGCCGTACCCGGCTGGGACGAGGCGTTTTTCGTCTCCGTTCCGTCGATGCCGGGAGCCGTGGCGGCGCGGCGTCCGAATTCGCTCCTGTTGGGCGTCGGAGCTTCCGACGATTTCGCTCTGCAAGCGCACCTTCCGCCCGCGTTGGAGGCGGTCTTCGACCCCGCCGCTCCCACGTGCCTTTCGCCCGCCGCGCGGCCGCTCGATCTGTTCGTCGCGCCCAAGATCGCACAGACCGTCTCGGGCGGCATCGGCAAACGGATCTTCGACGCCCTCTGGAAGCGGAAGCATAAGCTGTTCCCCAGCCTGGAGAAATTGGATCACATGGGTGCGGAGGGTTATCATTTCTTTTTCGACGGCGAGCAGGGGGAGACGCGGGTCGATCTGTACTGGAAAAGCCCGCCTCCGATCAAAGAATAAGATTGCGGGGGCTTTGCCC
>DAIRUD010000085.1:0-7847 GCA_036803565.1 Synergistaceae bacterium
CTGCTGGTTGATTCGGGTACGGCGGAACGCCCGGGCGGCAGCGGCGTGGCCGTGGATGTGCGGGCGTATCGCCTGGTTGCCGCGGCGTCGCGCCTGCCGGTCGTTCTCGCGGGCGGTTTGAGCGCGGAGAACCTGCGCAGCGTCGTACCCGGCGATATGCCGCCCCATGCGGTCGACGTGCTCACGGGCGTCGAGTCCCGGCCCGGCCGCAAGGACGCCGACAAAGTGCGCGCTTTCCTGCGCGCCGCGCGCGGTCCGTTCGGCGAAAAAACGGTTCGCGGGATAGGGGAGGCCGCTCGTGCGCTTTCGTCCGTTCGAAGCTGAATCGACCGTTTCCGCATTTCACTCGGCGGCCGGATGCCGAGCCGAAATGCGCGACCGTAAGATGCCGGCGGCCTGCGCGCATTGCCCGGATCGCGCCGGAGGCGGTTGCCGGCCCGTCGCGGGGCGGGTTGAGGGTTGACGAGGCGGATTCGAATGCCCGCCCCCGGCTTGTTCAAGAAGTATTTCTGTGATATAGTTCCTAGGTTGTTTTTCGATGAGAACGGTGTTTCCTATAGGAATTCCAGTACGGGTTCAGGAGGTGTTGAAGCATGAAGAGGACGTATCAGCCGCACAATACGCGCCGGAAGCGCAAGATGGGCTTTCTCGTTCGCTCCGAGTCCCCCAGCGGCCGCAGAATTCTTCGTAACCGTCGGCGCAAGGGCAGAAAGCGCCTTGCCGTCTGATCTGCGCGCTTCCGGTGCGCAGGCCGATATGCGCGACCGCGCCTTTTCCTACGGCGCTGCGGTCCGCCTGAAAAAGGGTTGGGAATTCGACGCAGTATTCCGCACTGGTCGTCAGCAAGGGGGCGAATTGGTGCGGATTTATTATTTGCGCAAACCGGGAGAGCGGACCCGCGTGGCTGTTACGGTCGGGCGCAAGACGGCCAAGGCGGTCGGCCGTTCGCGGGGGCGCAGAATGCTGCGGGAATCCATTCGGCGCATCCTTCCCTGGATCGCCGACGGCGTCTGGGTGGTGTTGTCCTTGCGCGGCAAAGGCCTTACGAGGAATGCCGCGCACGTCTACGCGGATGTGGCGAAGGGATTGGGGCGGGCCGGTTTGCTGCAGCCCGGCTGGCCGGGTCCGGATTGGGGCGTGGATGAACGATGCGCATCGTGCAACTGCCCTCCCGTGCAGCCATCCTCGCGATAAGGGGCTATCGGCGCTTTATTTCGCCGCTCCTGGGACCGAACTGCAGATTTTATCCCACCTGTTCGCAATATGCGCTGGAGGCGTATGCAAAATACGGCTTTATCAAGGGGACGCTCCTGACATTGCGCCGCATCCTTCGATGCGGGCCTTGGCACCCCGGCGGCGTCGATCCCGTGCCCGACCGATGTGATTTCGGTTTGAGGAAACTGTTCAGGGGAAGGTGAATATTTTGAGTAGTTTATGGGCATCCGCCGGAGCGTTCTTGGCGAGCTTGCTGGATTTGTTCCAGAGCTTGACGGGTTCCTACGGCATTGCGATCGTGCTTCTCACGTTGCTCGTCCGTCTGTTGCTCTATCCGCTCTCGCACAAGCAGATGGTCAGCATGGCGCAGATGCAGAAAATCCAGCCGCGCCTGAAGCATCTACAGGAAAAATACGCCAACGACAAGGAAGCGCTCAACCGGGAGATGATGCGCCTTTACAAGGAGCACAACGTCAACCCGCTGGCGGGTTGCTTCCCGATCCTGGTGCAGATCCCCATCATGATCCTGCTCTTCCGTACCCTGATGAACGCCCAGGTCGGGGATTCGGTATTCCTCGGCGTTCACCTGAGCAAGACGCTGTTGAGCGGCATGGCGCAGGCGCTGAGAATCCTTCCGGAAGGGGACGCGCCGATCGGCCTGTTCAGCGTGCTCAACGGGATCGTTGCCAATCCCGCCGGCCTGGCGAACGTTTCGCTCTACCTTCCCACGTTGCTCTTCATTCTCGCGATCGCCTTCCTGACCTGGTTCCAGCAGAAGATGTCCGGGGCGGCCAGCAACCCCCAGATGGCGACGATGAACGTCGTCATGCCGATCATGATGGGTTTTATCTGCCTTTCGCTGCCCGGCGGCGTCCTGGTGTACTGGGGGACGTCCTCCCTGATCGGCATCCTCCAGCAGTGGGTCGCGCTGAAGCGCACCAAGGCCGAGTTGGAGGAGAAACCGACGCTGTACAGGAACAAGCCCGTCGCGGGGCAGAAAAACGAGACATTGTCGACCCCTTCCGCGGCGGAGGAAGAGGCGGAATACGATGACGACGAATACGAAGATGACGAATACGAAGAGTACGAGGATGACGACGAATATGAGGACGACGAAGAATACGTCGACGAAGACGGGCAAGGGGATAAACGCGCATGAGTGAACACGACGAGACCATGGCCTCTCCGGAGGTCGAGACGCAGGTGATCGAGGCGCCGACGCTCGAGGCGGCCCTGGAGCAGGCCGCGGAGCAGTGGCGGGTGTCGGTCGACGATCTCGACGCGGAGGTGCTTACCGACGAGAAGCGCCTCTTCGGACTGCTCGGCAAGAAGATGACGGTGCGCGTGCGGACGAAAGCGCCGTTGATGCACATACACGGCCTCGGCTTCGCCCGCTCGATCGTCCGCCAGGCCGATTGGGACCTGGATGCCTCGCTGGACGACAACTTGATCATCAACCTCGACGGCGAGGATTCGGCGATCGTCATCGGGCGGCATGGGGAGACGCTGAAGGCGTTGGAGTTCCTGACGAACCTCATCTATCGTTCCGATCAGGGGATGCCGAAAATCCGCTTCGACTGCGGCGGCTACCGGGCGCGCCGGGAGGAGAGCCTGACGCGGCTCGCGGAGTCCGTCGCCAGGGATGTGGCGCAGCGACGCGTGCCCATCAGCCTCGAGCCGATGTCCAGCTGGGAGCGCCGCATCATCCACCTTGCCCTGCAGGAGGATGAGAGCATCACGACGTCCTCGGAGGGCGAGGAGCCCTTCCGCAAGATCGTCGTTCATCCGGCCGGGCAGCCCGAAAGGCGGCGGCCCTTCCGGAGACGCCGCCGCTCCTGATCTCGTAATACATGTACCCGGTTCTCCTCCGCGTCGGCGCTTTTCGGGTCGAATCCTACTATGCGCTGTGGGGCGTCGCCGTATGCCTCATGGTGTTGTGGACGCGCCGTCGCGCGGTGCGCCGATACGGGATCTCCTACAACGACGCGACGGACGTGTTGCTCTGGGTGCTGGTGGGCGTGCTGATCGGCGCGACGTTGGGCGGCTATCTGGACCACTGGAAACGTTACGCGGCGGATCCGGCGCGTATTCTGAGATTCTGGGAAAGCGGACTTTCCTCCGGCCCGGGCTTTCTCGGCGGCGGCATCGCCGGCCTCTGGAAGCTTTCGCGCCTGCGCGTATCCCCCGACGCGTTCGCGGAATCCGCCGCCGTCCCCTGTGCCTTTCTGCTCTTCGTCGGCCGGTGGGGTTGTTTTCTCAACGGTTGTTGTGCGGGCATCCCGACGAGTTCCCCTTTCGGCGTGACGTTTCCGGGCGGGGCCGCGACCCCGGTCTACCCAAGCCAGATTTTCGAATCCCTCGCCGGGCTCGTCATCGGCCTCCTGCTGTCGGCGCTGGAGGCGAAGTGGAAGAGGAGTGCCGCGCGGGCCGCGCAGGGTGCCTTGCTCTGGCCGCTCTTCCTGATCCTGTACGGCGCCTATCGGTTGGTTTTCGACTTTTTGCGCGCCGGGGACAGGATCTTCGGCCTGCGGGTCGGCCAGTACTCCGGCCTGCTGGCGCTCGCCGTCGGCGTGGGGTGGTTGCTCTACTCCCGCAAGCGTCTCTCCGCGCAGAGGGTGCCGGAGGCCGCGCCTGCGGCGGAAAACGTCGATGCCTGAAGCGGGGGGGAAAACGGCGCCCTGGTACGGCGAGGGGCTTTTTTTCTCCTGCCTCGGCTGCGGCCGCTGCTGTCGCGGCGAGCCGGGAGCGGTCTGGTTTACGGAGGAGGAACTTCACGCCATGGCCGAGGAGGTCGGCCTCTCCCCGGAGCAATTTCGGCGCGAATACGTCTGGAATCGTTACGGCCGCCCGTCGCTACGCGAAAAGGCGAACTACGACTGCATCTTCCTCGACCGTAATCCGGATCGCTGCCGGATTTACGATGTGCGCCCCGCACAATGCCGCGATTTTCCCTTCTGGCCGGACGTCCTGAAAAGCAGGGGCGCCTGGGATGCGTACGCGGAAACCTGCCCCGGCATGAATCAGGGGGCGTTCCATCCCGCATCCGCAATCGCCCGCCGCGACGCGACCTGATTCCAAGCCGAGCCTGAAAGGGCCGGCATCGATTCGCGAACCGCAACGCATGGTTCGCTTCCGGTGTGTGTTCTCCATGAGGCGGTCGCAATTGAGAATCGGCAAAAGACGTGGTTTGCGCCCCGGCAACCCCCTCCTACACCTCCCTCGTTGTTCGGTCGATACTGAATAGAGTCCGAATGCGCGAAACAGCTGTCGGGCGTATGCCGGGCGACGTACACGTTTCCCGTCGCGAAGGGGGAGAGACGCCTGAAAATCGAAAACGTAAGGCAATGTCCTTACTGTGGTTATAAGTACGAGACGAAACGCGGGGAAAACCAATATTCCTCTTTTCTCTCCGATCCGGGACAGACCGTCGCCTTGCATGCGGTGCTGTACGTGTGCCCGCATATCGCCTGCCGCAAGGTGGAGATCGCCGCCGACGCGGGAGCTTACCCCGCGCTTCTCAAGGGAGAGCCCGCGGCGGCCGCCGAGGCTTTGCGCCAGAACCTGCCGGACGCGGTTTTCCGCCGCAGGCTCATGCCGCCCGATCATACGGGGAAGGAGGAGTTCCGGACGGAGGAGGTGCCGAACGAAATATACCGCGATTACGACGAGGCCTGCCGGTTGCTTCCCGTCAGCCCCAGCGCTTCCGCCACCTTTGCGCGGCGCTGCGTGCAGGGCATGATTCGCGCGCGCTTCAAGATCAAGCCGGGAAAGTTGCAGAACGAGATCGCCGCGCTCGCGAGCATGTCCGTCAGCCAGGAGATTCTGGAGGCGCTCTGTACGGTGCGCAAGCTGGGGAAGTTCAAAGCGATGCCGGAGGACGACGTGCGGATCATCGCGGACATCCTTCCCGAGGACGCGCAGCGGATCATCGAAATCATCGAACTGCTCCTGCGCGACTGGTTCGTCGCGCCGTCCGAACACGACCGGCGTCTCTTCGACCTTCGCGCGGCCTCCGACCGCAAGTGCTGTCCGAAAAAACGCGCTTCCGGCCGATAGCGCCACGCACTGCGGTTCCGCCCCGCCTGCCGGGGAGATGAACGAAGGGCACGCGAACGCGGTATCTCGACGTCGACCGCGTTAGCGCCGCATCCGGCGGATAATGTCTTTCAGTTCCGCGACATCGCCGTCATGCAGCGGAACGTTGCCGAAGTAATGCGGTTCGAAGCGGGACGCGAACGCGCCGATCATTTCCGCCAACCGTGTGTCCACCGGGGCTGCTTCTTTGCGGACCCGCCGCGCAAACTCCTCCAGCCCCTCGTGCGCCGATTTGGCGTACCCTCGCTTCGCCGCCGCCCGCAGAAACGCGCGCAAGAGGATATCCTCCCTCTTGTTGCGTGCGCGCCGCAAGGCCGCGCGCAGCAAGGCAAGGGCGACTGCCAGCAGGCCGGCCGCCACGAGGGCGACGAGGAGCGTCCTTCCCGCCGAGAGGAAATTCCGTTCGTTGTTCTGAATGTAGTTGCGCGGGTCGCTCAGCGCCTCTCGTACGCTTGCGACGAGCTTTGATTGCGATTCCCGGTCGTAACCGAAGAGAAGCGAGGAGAGCCTGTAGTTCAGCGCGTCTACGTAGAGGCCGAGCAGCCCGTAGCGCCTGGCGTTTTCCGCCGCGGCCTCTCCCACCGCGTACGGCGTCGGGTCATAGCGCCGCCAGTGCGCCCTCTTCGCGTCCCAGGCCTCCACCCAGACGTGCGCGTTCGACTGATTGACGATGTAGTACCCGCCGCTTTGGTTATACACGCCGCCGCGGTATCCGGCGACGATCCGCGAGGGGATTCCCGCCATGCGTAGCATGACCGCCATGGCGGCCGCGAAATACTCGCAGTTTCCCTGTTTCTCCGAAAACACGAAGACTTCCAGAGCGTTGCGCGCGACGGGGAGGTCGTCCAGGGAGTAGGAGAAAGCGGGCGGCGAGAGGTGGCGCAGGATCGCCTCCACCTTCGCGTCGTCGTCGAGGCCTTGCGTCAGCTCCTCGACCAGCGTGCGCATGCGGGGCGTGTCGGCGTCGGCCAGGGCGAGATAGGGCTCCGCGTCCTGCAACGGCCGGGCCGGGTTGAAGACGGGGGAGACCTGCGATACCGCCACGTATTCGATGCGGCGGGCTCCGGGGTAGTCGCCGCGTTGGAACATCCCGTCTCCGACGGGGTATATCCCCTCCCCGTGTGCGACCAGGGGGACATCCAGTGCGAAGACGGTGTTGTAGCGCATCGGTTCCATGGTGATTCTCTGGCGGACGCGCTCCCCTTCGTCGGCTTTGGGGTACGAGCGCTCTTGCCTCCCCCGCCGTGACGGGTACCAACCGGCGCCGCGGGGCGTATCCAGGATGAGCCCGCGCCAATACAGCATTTGGGCGGACACTTCTTCCATCTCGGCGCGAAAAGCCAGTTCGTTCGTCTCCTGAATCTGCCGCACGGAGCCGAGCGTCAGCTCATTGGAGAAGCCGACGGTGCTGCGGTCGTCGTTTCTCCCCTGGGGGAGCATGGAAAGGTCGGCGCGGGGCGCGGCGAAAAACAACAGGATGCAGAGCGGCAGCATCAATACCCACATCGCGAGGGCGCGTGCGAGGGTCTGCCGGACGACGGCCGGAGCGAGGCGGGCGTCCGGCTGTCGCGAGAGCCAGGTGATCAGGAGGAGTGCCAGCCCGCTCAGAAAAGCGAAGGAAAAGCAGTGGTAGATAAAGGTCTCGCTCGTTCCCAGAAAGGCCGCGGCGACGAGCGTCATCGACTGCAACAGCAGGATTTGCACGCAATCGCGCGGCTTTTTCTCGTCGATCATCTTGAGCCCGGCCATCAGGAGGACGGCGCCGGTAAAGGCGGAGACGACCGTGTCCAATCGGACGGTCGCCGCCGTGAACAGGACGACCGCCGTCGACAGGAGCGTGACGGCCAGCTTCGGCGGATGTCGCCAGCGGAAGCGTTCGATCGGTATCGAGAGGAGGGCGAGCGCCAGCGAGAGTACGAAGTACTGCGGCGGGACGATGCCCCGGCAGACCTGCAGGGAGATCAGGCAACAGAGCAACAGGCAGAGATGCAGAAAGCCCTTGAGGGAGACTGTGCGCGGCAGGTTAGTCATGGAGGCCGAGTCTCTCCAGCATGGCCAGCTTGTCGCTGCGCGCGGAGGAGACGGGGTGTGTTGCGTCCCCCTCTCGCATGCCGATCGGTTCTCCGGTGCGGATCGCCTTGGAGATCTCGTAGCTCGCGGCGGACAACCCCCTCTCCCGGCCCGAGGCGAGCAGAAGGTCGAGGTCGATCATACGGTCTCCGCCCTCCGTTTCGTCGTCGTACAGCTTGCTGTTCAGCTTTCCCGTCCGGGCGGACGATTTCCAATGAATGCGCCGCATCGGGTCCCCCTGTTCGTATGGGCGGACGCCGACGATATCGGATTCGGCGGCGAGCTTCGAAATGGATGCCGCCTCGTCCGCCGTCTCTTCGCCCGTCCATCTGGTACCCGGCTGTTCGATCGGCTCGGGGAAGACGACGGCACGGGTTGCCGCGGAGATTCTGCGGAAGCGGGTGAAGAAGTTGAAGGGAAAGGCGGAGGATATCTGGATCTCCTGAAAAACATGGGAACCGCGTTCT
>DAIRUD010000086.1:0-7846 GCA_036803565.1 Synergistaceae bacterium
CCGATGTCGGTATTCGTATTGAAAATCTCGGCGGCGGGCGAAACCGATGTCCCTGCGGTTCGTTTAATACTTCATCGCTTTCCGCGCCCGCTCCGTCGGTTCGTAGTTGTGGATGATGAAATCGAAGAAGAGCTTGGCGGCGGCGATGGAGGAGAAGTCGTTGACGTCGTAGGCCGGGTTGACCTCCGTGACGTTGAAGGAGGCCGTATGCGGCGCCAGGATCTTCATGATCTCCTGCAGTTCGAACGTGGTCAGGCCGCCGGTCTCGTTGGCGCCGCTGCCGGGCGCGTAAATGCCCTCCAGCACGTCGATGTCGATGGTGACGAGGACGGCCTTGACACCCTTCCAGGCGATCTCCAGGGTTTTTTCCGCGACCTTGTCGATCCCGTCGCGATAGAGTTCGCGCGGACTGATCTCGGTGATGCCCTGCTCCAGAATGTACTCGTAGTAGCTGGGGTAATTGTAGCAGCGGCAACCGATTTGCACAATGTTGCGCGGGTTGACGCCGAGCCGGTCGATCGCCCGGCGGATCGAGCTGCTGTGGGAAAACTCGCCCTGGATGGGGGTGGAGTCGAGCAGGTCGAGGTGCCCGTCGAAGTGCACGATGCCGATTTCGCTGCCGTGGATGTCGCACAGGGCCTGAAGCTGGGGGTAGGTGATCGAACAGTCGCCGCCCAGCAGCACCGGCACATAGTCGTTCTCATGCAGCTCCCGCACCTTGTTCTGGATGCGCCGCTTGGTCTCGAAGTGGTCGTAGGAGCAGATTTCCAGATCGCCGAAGTCGTCCACCTGCGCGCCGTTGAGGTCGATCAGGCGAAAATCCTCCAGGTCCAGAACCTTGCCGTCTTCGATACGGTCGAAGATCCATTTGCCGTTCTGGCGGATCTTTTCCGGCGCGAACCTGCTGCCGGGCCTGCCGTGCGAAGCGTCCTCGTCCCAGGGAATACCGAGAATCCCGTATTTTTTCCGAATGTCTCCAGCGCCTTGGATTGTCAAACGTTCCATTTCATAACCCTCCTGTTTCTTTGAATCGAACGCATCGTGTCCTCGTTCTCTACTTAAATGATCACTCCTGCGCGGGGCTTTGCGCCAAACCCCGCAGGGGTTGCGACTGCCGGTTGACACCGGCTTTTCCTCGAAGAAATATTACGCGATTTGCAGGTCCGCGTCCGTTTTGGGTGCCATGTGCGAGACGACGACGCCGATCACCAGCGAGACGAAGAAGGACATCGCCCGCGAGGTGAAGATTGCGGAATCCAGCCCCGACGTGACCCAGAAGATGGTGAAGAGCATGCCGCCGACGATGGTGCAGAGCGCCGCCTTGGACGAGAACTTATTCCAGAAGAAGGTCAGCAGGATGACCACCGAGAAGGGGCAGCCGATGCCGGCCCAGACGTAGCCGATGATGTTGTAGATGAGGTTCGACGGCAGGATGAACGTGCTTCCCAGCGCGACGACCGCGATCAGCGCCGTGGAGAGGCGCGAGACGAAGAGATTGTTCTGTCCCGGCTTCGCGAAGTAGGGCATATAGATGTTCTCCGAGAACTCGTTGGAGGCCAGCACGAGGAGCGAATCCGCCGTCGAGATGAGGGCCGCGAAGGCGGCGACGATGAAGGTCGCGGCGATGGCCGGGTGGAAGAACTGCAGCATGACCCGCGGGAAGACCGATTCCGGGTCCTCCAGGCCGGTCGGGCCCCAGAGCGCGATGCCCAGGTAGCCGATGATCAACGTTCCGGCGTAGGCGATGATCGTCCAGACGATGCCCAGGTTGCGGCCGAACTTCACATTGTCGGTGTCCTTGATGGCCATGAAGCGCATGGAGAGCTGCGGTGTGCCGCCGAGATAGCCGAAGAACCAGGAAAACCCGTCGAGCACGATCAGCACCGCTGCGAAGCCGACCGCGCCGCCGGTAAGGCTGGTGTAGGACGGCCCCGCCTTGGTCAGCGCCTCGATGATGCCGTTGGCGTAGACGCCGGTCATGTCCTTGAGGTAGAAGACGCCGATGAGCGGTGCGATGATCAGCGCGACGGCCATCAGCACGCCCTGCACGCAGTCCGTGTAGACGACGCTCTGGAAACCGCCGTAGACCGTATAGGGAATGATGATCAGCATCGTCAGGAGCATGCCCACCGAAGCGGGGATGCCGAACATCGTCTCGAAGACCTTGCCGCCGCCCAGAAACTGCGCGCCGACGTAGAAGAAGAAGAAGAAGAGGATCAGCGAACTGCTGGCGACGCGAATCTGTTTGCCCATGCCCGGGTGCATCTTCGCCACCAGGTCCACGAAGGACACGGCGTCGAACTTGGCGGCCGCCTTGCGCAGACGCTCCGCGAGGAAAACCCAGGCGACGACGATGCCCGCGAGACACCCGACGAGCACCCAGATGCAATTGACGCCGACCGCGTAGGCCCAGCCGGGAAGGCCGATAAGCGCCCAGGAGGATTCTCCGGTGGCGCGCTCGGAGAGGGCCGCCGCCCATCCGGGCAGGTCCCGGCCCGCGATCGCGTAATCCTCCTCGTTTTTGACCTTTCTGCCTTGATAGACTCCGATACTGATGAAAACGACAAAGTACGCCACAAATACACCAATATACATCGCATTGGTATACATTGACAAAACCTCCTCTGAACTCGTGTTCTTAAAATGAGCAACTCTCTTGCCGCGGTTAAGTGAGTGTATGGGAATTATGTTTATTTTCCGGCGGGAATGCAATGTCTTTTTGTAGGGGATATGTTGTGTCATTGTCACAATCGACGCGGCAGTCGGTCGAGCGAGCGGTTTTACAGTAATTCGCGAGCGCAGGCGGGCAGCGGCTTGCGGCCTCCCCGTGCGAATGGAGCGTATGTTTCGGCGGTTGTTTCGTGCGTAGAATGGACGGAAAAAGTTTCGCAGATATGCTTAACGTTCACACCGCCCGTTTTTTGCGGGAGGCGCGAAAGAACCATACCAGCGCGAGGCACTCGGCCAGCAGCAAGCCGGCGTAGCAATAAAACCCGAGAATCCCCCGCCACAGCTCTCCCAGATGCCCGACCAGCATCGGTCCGGAAAAGTAGCCGACGCCCCAGAACAGGAAGTACGCGCCGGAGATGGTGCCCTTCATTGTGTTCGGCACCGTGCCGTTGAGGTAGGCCATGGAGGAGAGGCAGAACGCGCCGAGCCCGAAGCTCGCCACCATGGCGGCGGCGATCGTGCCGACGGGTCCCAGGGTCGGGAAGAGGGCGAACAGCAGGGCGGCCGCACCCAGCCCGCAGGCCATGAAGGGCTCCCGCCCCAGCCGGTCGGACAGCGGCCCGGTGAAGAGCTGGGAGGCGCAGACGGAGAGGTAGAAGGCGATGAAGAAGACCTGGACGTAGGTCTGCCCGTAGCCCCTGAAACGCAGCAGGTAGGCCGGGGTGGAGGTCACCGTGATGCCGTAGCCCGCGCCGTACAGCGTGATCCCCAGCAATACGCAGAGGATCGTGCCGTCCTTGGTCAGGGCGAGGATTTTTCCGGGGGCGACCTTCTCCGCCGGAACGTCCGCCGGTTGCGTCGGGTTCTCGACGAGAAAAAATACCAATAACGCGGAGAAGAAGCATGTGCAGGTGAAAAACGTAAACGCGATGTCGTCGGCGGAGGAGGGAAAGAAGCGGAGCACCAGTATGCCGAGCAGCGGGCCGACGGTCAGGCCGACGTGCAGCGAGGCGTTGTAGAGGCCGATGGCCTTCCCCTTCGCCTGCGGGTACAGGATGGAGAGGAGGGCGGAGGCGATCGCCCAGATGGGCGCCTCGCCGACGCCCTGCACCATGCGGCCGAGGTAGAGGAAACCCTCGTTTTTCGCAATGCAGAAGCAGAACCCGCTCAGGCCGCAGAGCAGGTAACCCGCGATCAGGAAGCGCTTGTACCCCAACCGGTCCGAGAGGATGCCCATGGGCACCTGCACGAGAAAGTTGGAGACGGCGTAGGCGGCGGTGAGGTAGGCGACGGAGGTGGTGACCCCGGTCAGGCCGATGACCTTGCCGGGCAGGAAGGCGACGGCCATCCCGACCCCCAGCATCATGATGAACACGGACAGGTTGAGCCCATACATCGTCCTTTTCAATACGATCCCTCCATCCGTCGTTCGAAGCCGTTATCTCCGGCCGGGGATCGCAATCCCCCGGCTTGCGTTTTCATAGGATTGATTCATTACGATTTTGCGCGCGCAGCAAAGGCTTCGCAAAAACCGAGAGAGGGGAGGGATCGTAACGAAACCCGTCCGCACTCCGCGTTCTTTTCCACGTGTGTGTTCCGCAAGAGGCGATGTTTTATCACCCAAAATAGCACAGAAAAAAAGATTGCGATAGTCGAAATATTACGCTATAAAGTTCGATAGAATCGAAGGGAAGGGCGTGGCGGTTTTGGACATCAAGCACCTCACGACGCTGCGGACGATCGTGGAGACCGGGAGCTTTCGCAGGGCCGCGCGAAAGCTCGGCTATACGCAGTCGACCATCACCTTTCAGGTACAACAATTGGAGGAGGAGTTGTCCGTACGGCTGTTCGAACGGATCGGCAGGAAAATGGCGCTCTCCCAGGCGGGCCGGGAGATCCTGCCGCATGTGGAGCGGGTGCTGCAATCGGTGGAGGAGCTGCGCTGCTGCGGCAAGGACGTGCGCGAAATGCGCGGCGTTCTGCGTATCGCCATGCCGGAGACGCTGCTGATCTACAAGGCGCAGCCGATCCTGCGGGCGTTTCGCGGACGGGCGCCCAACGTGCGCTTGCTGGTGCGGGCGCAGAACTGCTACCAGACGCGCAGCCAGTTGATCGACGGCGAGATCGACGCCGCCATCCACTACGAGGTGGGCGGCGAGGGCGACGCCATCGTCTCGCGGCCGCTGAAACGCTTCCGCCAGTCCCTCGTCGCCTCCCCGGCCCTGGCGCCGGAGTGCCGCGACTTCGTCACGCCCGAGCGCGGCCTGCGGGTCACGCTGATCAGCAACGACCGCAACTGCATCTCGCAGGATATCTTCAACCAATACCTGAAGCGCAAAAAGATCCTGGTCGAAAACGTCATGGAGCTGTGGAGCATCGAGGCCATCAAGCGCAGCGTCGTCAGCGACCTGGGCGTGGCCTATCTCCCCACCTTCGCCGTGGAGGCGGAGCTGGCGCGGGGGGCGCTGATCGAGTTGCCCACGGAGCTCGGCGAAAACGAGATCACGGCGGTTTGCTCCCATCACAAGAACAAGTGGATCGGTCCGGCGTTGGCGCTCTTCCTGCGCCTCGTGGGCGAGGAGATGGCGGCTTGAGGCGCCGGTGCGGTCGAAAGAGGGGTTGAATGTTCGTCGGGTCATACAGTAAGATGGCCCGGATATTTCCACTTCCGCTCGAACGGGGGGCAAGGGAATGGGTTTGAAGCGAAAGAAGGACATGACGCCCGCCGAGTTGCGGCGCGCGCGCATTCGCATCGCCGTCGAGCTGTGCTGCATCCTCGCGGTGCTCTGCAACCTGCGGCTGCTGTTGCCCTGGATCGTCTTCCACCCGCGAAAGGACGGTGTCGAGCCGCCGCCGGGATACGCCGGGCAGGGCTATCGGGACGTTTTTCTCGCGACGTCGGACGGGGTACGGATCCACTGCTGGTTCGTCCCGGTGTACGACACCGCGCCCGCCGCGCGCGGCACGGTGTTGTTCTTCCACGGCAACGCCGGCAATATCGGCGACCGCATCTACTCCATCGAAACCTTCCGGCGGCTGGGGATGGACGTGCTCATCGTCGACTATCGCGGCTTCGGCAGGAGCGAGGGGCGGCCCACGCCCGCGGGCGTGGCGCAGGACGCGTTGGCGGCGTGGCGATGGCT
Organism: Synergistaceae bacterium; assembly: GCA_036803565.1. Lineage (GTDB taxonomy): Bacteria > Synergistota > Synergistia > Synergistales > Synergistaceae > DAIRUD01. The sequence continues at coordinate 5,814 of DAIRUD010000086.1, forward strand.
GACCGAGGAGCGGCGCATTCCCCCGGAGAAAATCCTCGTCTTCGGCCGTTCGGTCGGCGGGGCGGTGGCGATGGAGCTGATGCGCCACGTCCGGCCGCGTGCGCTGATCCTCGAATCCACCTTTTCCTCCCTGCCGGAGATGGTGCGGGTGGACGCGTTGGTGCCGCTGGCGCGGCTGCTCGTCGGCGACGTCTGGAACTCCGCCGAGGTCGCCGCGTCGTTGACCGTCCCCACGCTCGCCATCCACAGCCCCAACGACCGGATCGTGCCGTACCGCTACGGCGAGCGCCTCTACGAGGCCGTGGCGAGCGAGAAGCGCTTTGTGGAAATCTTCGGCGGACACAACGACGGCTTTCTGCTCTCCGAGGAGATCTATATTCCGACGCTGGATGCCTTCCTCGGCAAGTACTTCGGCCCCTACAAATGGCGTTGAAGGCCGCATCGCAGATGCCGCCAACCAGCGTCGCGGGTACGATGCGGGAAAAGGAGATTGACGGAACCGGGACGTTTGTGGATGCCGCATGGCGGTTTCGGTAAAGTTCGCATGAGAAAACGAATTGCCTCTCCATTGCGATTGCGACACCGACGATGGTGGACGGTGATTTTGTGTCGTGTTTATGCGCGGACGGCGGGATAGCCCGTTGCCTGGCGCTCTGCGCCTTGCCGCGAGGACAAGTACGGGAAATCCGGCTGACGGAGGCAGTTGCCCCTCGAAGATCATGAGGGCGACGGCGGGAGCGTTCGAAAACGATCGAACACATGATAAGATTTGCCTTGCGGTATGTGATAAGGCGCCTTGTTTTGCGCCGATAGAACTCTCCGGCGGGACGCCGGGTTACGTTTGGGGTGCCGCGATCTTTCGGAGGCGGATACGATGGAGATGTATTTTCCGGTTGCGTCGCTTTGCACGCTGTACGCGGCCTATTGCGCCGCTCGTTTGGCATACGGGAAAATCTTCTCCCGTTTGCAGGGCAAAAACGTTTCCGTCAAGCCGGAATATACGCGTCGATTGCTGTCTCTGGGAGGTGCCGCAATTTCCGCAATTCTTCTTCTCGGAATCGTCGGGAGTTCCTTTTACGACGAGGATGGGATCGGATCCCTGCTTCTCGTCGGATGTATGGTCTGTGTACCCGTCGCCGTCGCCGTATCCTTTTTTCGTCATGCGGCCGTGCTTTTCTCGGCAGGGAAGGGGAAAATTTCGCGCTGGAAACAAAACGTCGGTGAAACCGCCGACGGAACGAGCGTTCCGCAAAAAAGAACGCGGATAAAAAGCGCCGCATATTGTTGTTTTGCGGCGGTTTTCTTGATGATGTTTACGGTCTACCTGCGGGAGACGGATTTCGGCTTCGGGCTTCACGAACCTTCGGATTGGAATGCGCAGAGGATTTTGAACGACCTCAAAGGGATCGCCACGGAGGGAAAAACGCGGTATTCCGAGGGACACATCGTCGAGGGCGACGCGGTTGCCTGGCTGGCCGAACATTTCGCGCGCGATGCGGATTTCGCGAAATCGTACGCGCTTCGTTCGGTCGACGGAGAATATTGGCTGGGGCGTGACGTGTCGAACACGAATTTTTTATCGCGTTGTTTTTTCCCGCCGCAAATCGTCGTCAAAGACAAGGTCCGTCGCTCTTTGGAATCCCGTGTAAGGGGATGGTATCAGGGACCGCCGGTCTGCGGTTCGCCAAACCTGAAGCAGGACCCGCAAAGAGAGGAAGCGTATCGGCGCAGCCATCTCGCAATATGGGTACGGCTTGCGCCATAAATATTCGTATTTTTGATTTCGGGTGATTTTTTTGCACGGACAACATTTCCCATTAAACGGCAAAACGTTCTGGCTCGGCGTGCTCGGCTGCCGAACGAACCACTACGAGGCGGAAGCGCTGTGCTCCATGCTGGAGCGCGGCGGGGCGATCCGCCGCGAAGAGCCGGATGCCGGGACCGACATCCTGCTCCTGGTCACGTGCTCGATCACATCGGTGGCGGATGCGAAGACGCGCAAGGCGCTCCGCAGGCTGCGCCGCGCACATCCC